>JANYEX010000302.1 GCA_025359725.1 Chitinophagaceae bacterium
ATCTGGTTGTTGATGCAAAAGATAAGAATGAGCATGGGTAGCAGGGACGACAGGTATAGTCTGGATGGCTATATAGAAATGGATGAAGGATTCTTTGAAGGTCACCGAAAGAAAGAAACAGTCGAAGAAGGATTGAATAAGCCTGTAAAGGAACTTGACAGGCAGGTAAAGGCGATAGTTGCTATTTCTATAAACAAAGTGGATGTCGCTAATCAAATGGTTAACCGTACCGCAACGAAGGCTGGATTTGTAAAAATGAGTGTGGTTAGCAGTTTGTCAAAGGATGAGGTCAGTTGTGAAGCAGAAAAGATGATTCAAAAATCAGCAACGATAATTACCGATGGTAGGCGCTGTTACACATGGATTGAAAAATATTTGCAGCAAACATGAGGAAGTGGTTATGAAAGATAAAGAGAAGGTGTCAAAAACTTTTCCATGGGTGCATATCGCAATCAGTAATGCAAAAAAGAAAATACTCGGCTTGCATCATCAAGTGAAGGATGGCTACATGCAGAACTGTCTCAATGAGTTCTGTCATAAGTTCAATAGAAGATATTTTGGTGAAAAATTATTTGATAGACTTGTAGTTGCAAGTCAAAAAAATCCATGGTATGCCTAATTACCAAATAACGGATAGTCATTGTTTATTTTTAATTACTCATAACTATATCCCTACCCCTCCATCTCTACAATTTGTTCAAAAAGCTCTTCGTAGTGGGCTTCGGCAAGTTTTATTTTGGCATTAACTTCTTTGTAGTGCCTTTCTGTTTCTGCAAACTTAACCGCATCTTTATAACTATCAGGTGCAGCTAATGACAACTCAATATCCTGCTTCTGTGTTTTTAGTTGCTCTAATTCTTCCTCTGCTTTCTTGAACCTATTTTGCATCTTCTTTAGTTCAGTATTATCTATTCTAGGCTTAGCCGCATTCTTTGCAGGAGCTTCTTGTGGCTTATTCTTTTGTGGTTCTGCGGTTTTAGAGGCGGACTTTTCTTCGAGTGCAGCTTTACGGCTTTGTTCTTTTGCCTGCTTTGCCATCCTTTCTTTCCATTCTACATATTCAGTATAAGTGCCCTTAAATTCCTTAATCTCATGATCAACAATCTCCCAAATTTTATTGGCAGCTTTAGATACAAAGAACCTGTCGTGACTAACCAATATCAAGCTGCCCTCGTATTTATCCAATGCTTCTGCTAATAGTTCTACGCTGTGCATATCTAAGTGGTTGGTAGGTTCATCCAGCATCAGGAAGTTACTTTTGCTAACAATAACTTTTGCCAATGCTACCCTCGCTTTTTCCCCGCCACTCAATACTTTTATTTTCTTATCTGCATCATCTCCACTAAATAAAAAACAGCCCAACAAAGCCCTTAGTTCGGGATCTGTTTTACCACTTCGGCTCTCTTGCATCTCAGATAAAATGGTATTCTCCATGGTCAATGCTTCCAATTGATGCTGTGCATAAAAACTGCTTTCTACATTATGCCCCCACACTCTTTCGCCTTCAAAGTTTTCTTCTGTTCCTGCAATAATCCTTAGCAAAGTACTCTTTCCTTTACCATTTGCCCCTATCAAGGCAATCTTATCGCCACGGTTTATCTCGGCAAACCCTTTATCTACAATTACATTATCACCATATTGTTTATGAATATCTTTCAGCGTTACCAATACCCTTCCTGGCTGGTTATTCACCTGAAAGTTAATTCGGATATTTGGCCTTTCCATCTCCACATTCTCAATCCTTTCTATCTTATCCAGCCTTTTCATGATGCTTTGAGCCATCGCAGCCTTACTAGCTTTCGCCTTAAACCGCTCCACAAACTTTTCTTGTTGCTTTATATAATCTTGCTGATTCTCAAAAGCCCTTTGCTGCATCTCAATACGTAGGGCTTTCTCTGTTTCATAATATTCATAATCACCAGAATAAATATGAAGTTCTTGCTGATAAATCTCCACAATCTTATTCACCATTCGGTTTAAGAAATACTTATCGTGGCTCACAATTACTACACTTCCTTGGTAGTGCAATAAGTATTTTTCTAACCATTCGATAGACGGCAAATCAAGGTGATTCGTAGGTTCATCCAGTAGCAACACATCGGGCGCTTGCAATATCATTTTTGTAAGCAGTACCCGCATACGCCAACCTCCACTAAACTCTTTGTAGGGTTTATTCATTTGCTCGGTGGTAAAACCAAGACCGTGTAGTACTTCTTCGGTTTTATATTGAATGTTATAGCCATCCAATACATCCATTTCGTGCAATAAATCTGTGTATTTTATTAAAAATTCCTCGCTCTCTTTGGTTTCTAATTCAATGCCCAGAGCTTCTATTTCTTTCTCTAGTTGGCGCACTCTTTCAAATGCACCCATCGCTACTTCCAATATACTTTCGCTGGTATCAAAGCTCAATAAATCTTGGTGTAAGTATCCAATAGTTGTTTCCCTTCCTCTCTCTACAGAGCCTTTCGATGGTAAATATTGCCCTACTAATACCTTTAATAAGGTCGATTTTCCAGTACCGTTATATCCAATCAAGCCAATTCTTTCACCTGGATTTATATGCCATGTAGCATCCTCTACAATTACCCTTGCACCAAATTCGAACGTTAAGTTTTGAAAGCCAATCAACATCAGTAAACCATTTTTATGAGCCGCAAATGTAGGGCGTAAGGAATTAGTTGTAAGCTAAAGTTGTCCGCAGTAATTATACAGGAATTAGGGGCGTGTAGGCTAATACAGCTTTAACCACAAAGTTCACTATTAAAAAAACAAGGGACACAAGGAATTTACGGAAACTTTAATCCCTTTTGTTCCAATACTAATCCATAATCTTTGTGTTTCTTTGTATAATCCTTTGTGTCCCTTGTGGTTAAATTCAGAGCTATTTCTATTTAAATCCCTTTAGGTGTAATACATACTAACCCAGTACCACCAATGATAGCGTGATGGCAATGGCTGTAACTGTCCATTGGTTGGAGGGTATTTTGCGTTTTCTCTTCTTTTCGGTGCGGTCTTTTATCATCTTTCCCAGATGATTATTTAGTTGATCGATAGATTTATTAATCTGTTCCTTATCCTTTATTTCACTCAATCCTTCTATGGCATCGTTCACAAAAGTATCTTGTAACATTGCTTTTTCTAGCTCATGCGGTTCTTCGGGTGATAGATTTTGATTGAGATATTTTAATAAATCCTCGTCCTCAAATCCTTCTTCATTCGATAATATATTGTCAATGTTTTTCATGATTGCTCTTTTAAATGTTTCTCAACCAATATTCTCAGGTTGCGCTTACCGTTCTGAATATAGCTTTTTACCTGCAAGATACTATATCCTGTACTGTCGCAAATGGTATTGTAACGCTGTTTTTGCAGGTAGAACAGATTAATACAAAGCCGCTGTTCGGGGTTAAGCAATGGAAGGCAAGTTTCTATGGCGGTCAGTGTTTTCTCGTTGTTATTTATCGAAAAGTAATCTGTTTCTTCGGATGGTATTGAGATGTCTTCTTCCATAAAAATAATTTTATGGTTATTGCGTAATAGTACAAGGCAGTGGTTTTTGGCTACCATATACAACCAGGCTTTAAAATAAGTGACCTTGTGTTTCTTTATTTCAGTAATGGTTTTAAGGAAAATTTGTTGAACCGCATCCTGTGCCGAAACGTTATTTTTTAGGTATTTCATGCACACCCCAAACAACAAAAGGGTATAACGCTGCAAAAGGATACCTATCCATTCACTATTGCCGTCTGATTGATTTGGCAAGCAGTTCATCGTCTGTAGTATATTGGTATTTATCTATTGACACATTATAAAGATACTTTTTTCATTGGATTCCATGTTCGGTCAGAAAATAAATTTACAGCAAGGAAGGGGCTGAGACCTGATTTTGTATCATTTACAAACTTGCCTTAAAGGGTCTTAACTAATCCATGTAATCTTACTGGAAATACATTTAAAGTTGTCACCTTGCCTTTGTAATATTATTTCTGTCCCAATTGCTCCGTCTGATGCTTTTGTCTTCGATGTATACTAACTACATTCAGGTTTGCAACATTCATATATCAAATTTTACGTTGAAAACAAGGTAGGTGATTGTCGCACACCTGAATATTCAGAGTATATTAATTAAAATTGTTCCGTCTGCTTGCACTCTGATTTTTTCAAATCTGATAACTGGGTTTTGAAAAAATTGGTACTTAGTCCAAGTAGTATCCTGAGAAATAAGCGAATCTAAATTTGCCTCTTTTGCTTTATTATTAAGTTTTAAGAAATTATCAATACCCCGCCTATTTATGTCTTTGGGAAAACTAAAGTCTACAAAATATTTTCCAGTGTTAAGTCCAGGGTCTAACTGAAGTGTTAAATTAACACAAAGTTGAATGAGGTTCAAAGCGACTTTTCCAGAATTTGTGTAGGTCAAATTATTTGGTTGTTGTCCGCATGAAGAAAATGCAATAATTAGAAATGTAATAAATCTCAAACTCTTTTTCATTCTTGTGAGATGTGTAGTATCGAAATATTGAGTTACAAACTCTTTAATTGTGTAAGCGTTTACACTATTCCAAACTTTCGCTTTTTTGAACCCTTGCGTTCCTAAAAGATTTTAGCCAATTGTTTCACCTTCGTTTATACAAATATAGAGAAATCTATAATCCTAATTTCAGCCTATCCTCTGTTCTGAATATCATTTCAAAATACCTCGTGCTCTTTTTTTTGCCTTGTTCCTTTCGTCTCGGGACAACCTCATTAAGCGAAATGAGTACCTCGTAAGGCGTAATGAATACCTCGTAGGACGAAATGAACTCCTCAGTAGACGAAGGGAGGAGGGCATTAGGTAGGCTTTAAAGGGTAATAGGGATATGAACAAAAAAGTATTCTTTGTTTATGGAAAAATAAAAGGATTGTATCTAATTTAAAAAATATATTGCCATGAACAGAGAATTTATTTCAACTGCCCATGTTTTAGACATCATTTTTGACGGAAGGAACAAAGCGTATGGGGCTTATAACCTCCGCAAAACGTACAACCTACGCATTGGTTACAGCCTTTTAGGTACTGCTGCGGTTTGTTTGTTACTCTATTTTAACACCCTTTATAAGTCTGGTGCTAATAAAGTAATACCACAAATGTTTGTTGATCCAGAGATTACTATTTCAGATAATTTACCCGATGTAAACAAACCATTGCCCACTCCACTTGCACCAAAACCTCAGAGTGTTCAGGTGAAGACAGTTCAGTTTATCATCCCCAGAATAATAGAGGATAAACAAGTGATAGATCCACCGCCTACGACTGAACAAATAACTAACACCACTATTGATTCACACACTGTTGATGGGGTAAATGGCGATGGAACAGTTGCACCCCCTGCGGTTAATAGTAATGGAACAGGTGTAGATGTAGCCCCAAAAGTAAAAGGTGATGATAGCGGAGGTTTTGTAGGGGTACAGATAGAAGCAGAGTTTCCGAGTGGGAAAGATGCTTGGAAAAGATTTTTAGAAAGGAATCTGAACAATGAATTACCTTCTGATGAGGGTGCACCAGTAGGTTTATATACGGTTGTTGTAAGTTTTATGGTGGATAAAGAAGGTAGGGTAAATGAGGTAGTGGCAGAAAATGACCCGCAATATGGTACTGCCAAAGAAGCTGTTAGGGTGATAAAGAAAGGGCCTGTGTGGAAACCTGCCATACAGAATGGACACCCAGTAGCTTACAGGGTAAAACAGTCGATAACCTTTGTAGTAAATTAAAAGCAAAACCCTAGTAGGGTTAATAATTGAATTTACCATAACGAAAATTATTTAAAAAGTGAATTTAGAATTTAATATTTATTTTTCGAATAATTTTCGCTTATTTTCGTAGTTCTAAACGATTTTATATCTAAAAATACGAAAATAATGGCAAAAGTTGATTTGAAAATGATGGCCGCACAGCTCGGTTTCTCGGTGTCTACCATCTCTAAAGCACTACGTGATAGTCACGAAATTGGCGAAAAAACAAAGCAAATAATATTGGATAAAGCAAGGGAGTTGGGGTATAGACCTAATCCCTATGCCAGCTACATGCGCCATCAAAAAAGTAAGACTATTGCCCTAATACTACCAGAAATGAACAATAGTTTCTTTCTTCAAGTGATAAATGGAGCAGAATCAATCGCTAGAGAAAAGGATTATCATTTGCTTATTTACATAACCCACGAAGATGCAGAGCAAGAAAAAAACATGATAGAGCATTTACAAAATGGGCGTGTAGATGGTATTATCATGGCGATAACGCTTAATACAAAATCTTATGACCACTTAGAAAGGTGTATTGATAATGAAGTGCCAATTGTGTTTTTTGATAGAGTTTGTCATGAAATAGAAACGGTAAAGATTGTTACCGACGATTTTGCCAGTGCCTTTACTGCTACAGAGCATCTTATTCAGAATGGGTGTAAGAGTATAGGTTATTTGTCTGTTTCAGACAATCTTTCTATTGCCACAAAAAGGATGAGTGGATATTTAGAGGCATTGCATAAATATGACATTCCGTTGGATGAAAGTAAAATAATTCATTGTGTGTCAGACCAAAATGAAAATTATCAGATGCTGAAAGATTTATTGATAAAAAATCCAGATATAGACGGCATTTTTGGTTCAGTAGAAAGATTTGCATTACTAGCGTATGATGTTTGTAAGGAATTGAAGAAAAGAATACCTGAAGATGTGAAGGTTTTATGCTACTCAAATCTGCCCGCAGCAGATTTTTTAAGTCCGAAATTAACCACCATACATCAGCCAGCATCCGAAATGGGTGCTATGGCAGCAGCAACACTATTTAAGCATTTAGATAAGAAGCGCTCTACCATAACCAACGAAAACATAGTGATAAAATCAACCTTAATGATAAGGGAATCATCTACTGTGAGGAAGGAGATATGAAATATGAGTAAAAAGAAGAAGCCTCTGATGAAATTTATCAGAGGCTTCTTCTTTTTAAATAAATACTAAACTTATAGTTCATAATTCACAACTCTACTGCCTACCCGCTGCAACTTTCGCAAGCTTCTCTGTTATCCAAAGAGCAAGCAATTTGTTCGGCAGCTTCTGTCTTTGTTTGAGACAATACATTAGAATCGATAGTAAACTTGATAGCATCTGCTGCTGCTTTTGTACGCAAGTAATACATTCCTGTTTTCAAACCTTTCTTCCAGGTATAGAAGTGCATGGAAGATAGCTTGGCAAAGTTTGGTTGCTCTACAAACAAGTTCAATGATTGCGACTGACAAACGAATGCACCCCTATCAGCAGCCATGTCTATGATAGTACGTTGCTTTATTTCCCAAACTGTTTTGTATATCTCTTTAAGGTTGGCAGGTATCTCTTCAATGTTCTGAACAGAACCGTTAGCTGCAATAATGCGTTGTTTCATGTTGTCATTCCACAAGCCAAGCCCCACCAAGTCTTTCAATAAATGCTTGTTTACCACTACAAACTCACCACTCAATACACGGCGGTTGTAAATGTTGGAAGTATAAGGCTCAAAACATTCGTTGTTACCCAATATCTGCGATGTAGAAGCCGTAGGCATCGGTGCCAACAACAATGAGTTGCGCACACCTGTTTCCATTATTTCTTTCCTAAGTGCATCCCAATTGTAGCGGTCGCTTGGTTGCACGTCCCACATATCAAACTGGAATATACCTTGGCTTAATGGAGAACCCTTGAATGTTTGATAAGCGCCTTGCTCCTTGGCCACTTCGTTAGAAGCTACCAATGCAGCATAATAAATTGTCTCGAAGATATTTTTATTCAACACCTTGGCCATTTCACTTTCAAAAGGCAATCCTAAAAGCATGAACGCATCAGCCAAACCTTGCACACCCAATCCTATCGGACGGTGGCGCATGTTGCTGGTATATGTTTCTGGAATAGGGTAGTAGTTATTGTCAATAACCTTGTTTAGGTTGCGAGTAACAATCTTGGTTACTTCCAATAATTTCTCAAAGTTAAATTTCTTGCCTTCTACAAAGCGTGGCAACGAAAGGGAAGCCAGATTACAGACTGCTGTTTCCTTTTCATCACTATACTCAATGATTTCGGTGCAAAGGTTGCTGCAACGGATGGTTCCCAAGTTCTTTTGGTTGCTTTTTTCGTTAGCCGCATCCTTGTACAACATATACGGTGTACCGGTTTCTATTTGAGACTCCAGTATGGCATTCCACAATTCACGTGCAGGGAAAGTTCTCTTTGCCTTTCCTGCGGCTTCATAGCTTTCGTACAAGGTTTCAAATGCCTTGCCGTGGGTGGTATGTAAGTTTTGTGCTTCATTAGGGCAGAACAAACTCCACTGACCATCAGCTTCCACACGCTTCATAAATAAATCCGGTATCCATAGTGCTAAGAACAAATCTCTTGCACGCATTTCTTCCTTACCATGATTCTTTCTCAAATCCAGAAACTCAAACACATCAGCATGCCACGGCTCTAGATAAACAGAAAAAGCACCCTTCCTTTTTCCACCACCCTGATCTACATAACGAGCGGTATCATTAAACACCCTCAACATAGGAACAATGCCATTCGATGTACCATTTGTCCCCTTGATATAACTACCTGTAGCGCGAACATTATGAATGTTTAAACCAATACCGCCTGCTGATTGTGAAATCATTGCACAGTCTTTTAGGGTATCATAGATGCCTGAAATGCTGTCATCCTTCATGCTTAATAAAAAGCAACTACTCATTTGTGGTTTGGGTGTACCCGCATTAAATAGAGTAGGAGTAGCATGAATAAACCATTTTTCACTCATTAAATTGTAGGTTTCTATTGCCGCTGCAATATCTGTCTTATGGATGCCCAACGCGACACGCATAAACAAATGTTGTGGACGCTCTACGATCTTTCCATGCACCTTTAGTAAATAAGACTTCTCCAATGTTTTGAACCCGAAGTAATCGAAATGATAATCTCTTTCATAAATAATGGAAGCATTCAGTACATCCTCATGTTCTTGAATGATGGCATAAATGTCATCGGCAATCAGTGGCGCAGCCTCATTGGTTTTATGATCAATGTAGTTGTACAATAAACCTGCAGTTTCCGAAAACGACTTGGCCGTGTTCTTATGCAGGTTGGATACCGCAATACGTGCTGCCAATACCGCAAAATCCGGGTGCTTGGTTGTAAATGATGCAGCAGTTTCTGCGGCAAGATTATCCAACTCGGTGGTTGTTACATTATTATAGATACCAATAATTACTTTTTTGGCTATCTCAATGATGTCGTCGTTCTTAAGCTGTAAGCCATAGCTTAATTTCATGATTCTCGACGTAATCTTGTCAAAATGTACGGCTTCTTTCTTTCCGCTGCGCTTAATTACAAACATGCTTAATCTAGTTATGAGTTATGAAATATGAATTATGAATTCTTTATTGTGTTGTTATTCTTTTGTTTTAAAGTTAGTATTGAACTGCGCAGCATTTTCATTAATTCTTCCGCTTCGGGATTGATAGATGAAAACTCCTCTTGTGATGTATATTTAGATGCATATAATAATTCGAGCCAATAAATTGTTTCATCACATTCTTTTTGAGCCATACCGAATTTATGAATAAAGTCTGCATTACTTTCTGCATTTTGCGCTTCTCGAACATTTGCCCCAACTGATGTACCCGAACGAAGTAATTGTTTACTCAAAACAAATTCTTTTTTTGTTTCAGTTAAGTACATATGCAAGTTGGTACATCTCAAGGCAAAAGCAAATGATTTATCTTTCAATACAGACTTCTTTTCACTCATAATTCATCGTTCATAACTCATAACTAAATTAAAAGTCTTCGTCCATTGAAAATGCCTTCGATGAGCCTTCTTTCACACCAGCCTTCTGGTATTCGCCCACCCTCTTTTCAAAGAAATTGGTTTTGCCTTGTAGCGAAATCAATTCCATAAAATCGAATGGGTTCACCGCATTATATACTTTATTACAATTCAATGCCAGTAGTAACCTATCTGCCACAAATTCTATGTATTCACACATCAGGTCGGCGTTCATGCCAATCAACCTTACGGGCAATGCACTGCTCACAAATTCCTTCTCTATCTCAACTGCATCGGTTATAATTTGGGTAACAGTTTCTTTTGGCAAAGGATTCTCCAGATGTTGTGTGTAAAGCAAGCAGGCAAAATCGCAATGCAAGCCTTCGTCCCTACTAATCAGTTCATTTGCAAAGCTTAGTCCTGGCATCAATCCACGTTTCTTTAACCAGAAGATAGAACAGAAGCTACCGCTAAAAAATATGCCTTCCACGGCTGCAAAGGCAACCAATCGCTCGGCAAAACTGCCCTTGTCTATCCAACGTAGTGCCCATTGTCCTTTTTTCTGTACACAATCAATGGTATCTATCGCATGTAGCAAACGGTCTTTTTCTACTGCATCCTTTATATAAGTATCAATCAAGAGTGAATAGGCTTCGCTATGGATGTTTTCTATCATCACCTGAAACCCGTACATGCATCGGGCTTCGGGATACTGAACTTCTTTTAAAAAGTTTACGGCAAGGTTTTCATTCACAATGCCATCACTTGCAGCAAAAAATGCCAACACGTGTTTTATAAAAAAGCGTTCGTCTTCAGTCAGCTTGTTTGCCCAATCTTGCAAATCTGGCGTAAGGTCTATTTCTTCAGCAGTCCAAAAGCTAGCTTCCGCTTGTTTGTACATCTGCCATATATCCTGATGCTTGATAGGAAATAAAACAAAGCGGTCTTTATTCTCTTGTAAAATAGGTTCAATCTGCATGTCTAAAAACTCTTTTATCATTAATTCTAAAGTCGTCACCGCATGGGGGAAGTGCTAAATCGGCAGTTCCCTTTCTTAATATCCTTCAAATGATGGGTTAATAAGTGCGATGAGAGTACAATACTACAACCTCTTGCAGGATTGTGGGGCTTAGGTTTTTCACATTATGTTTACAAAATATTGAAGCCGTTACGGGATAAGGATTTGAGGTGTGTATAACATTTGAAGTAAGTTTAATATGGCAACTCTGTCACGAATAACATGGAAAGGTTTCGCTCCAGGCGGGAATTATTTTATAATTCGATACCTCACATGCTCAAAAACAAGTAACGACTACGGAGAGGTCAGATACCACGGACGAGTTGCCAATTTTCAGACAGACCTGAGTTGAACTAACATCGCCTATTGGCGATGAGTTTAAAATTGCCCTATTTTGTGGTTCATTTATTAATAATTTAAACTACAAGAAAATGGGAAAAAAACATTAGGTGCGCAAGCTGTTGCCCATCGGCACGTGCGGATGTGGCCCATCCTTTACCGGAATGTTAAACGTGTCCCTATCGGTTTGGGTAAGCACGCTGT
>JANYEX010000309.1 GCA_025359725.1 Chitinophagaceae bacterium
GACACTATGAGCCGTAACTATAAGTTTCATGATAAAGAGGGCGTTTATTTCTAAGTTTTGCAAACGTATATTGGTTAGATATATTTGTAAGGGAGTTGTATTGTAATACTGTAATAGAAAGCCTTGACTATTGCAGAAAAACGGGATTTTCAGTCAATGTCGTTTAGTTAAGGACATATATCAAGTCATTGGTTATTGTTTTTGTAAGATAAGAGTGCCATTATTTGAGTTTACAGAGTAATGGAAACAGTTGTACAAATTACTGACTTTAGGCTAGAGCTGACGAATGATTTATATAGAGAATTGGACTCCGAAAGATATCTTGCATCCTCAAGAATTAAAATTGGTATCGTTACCCGCAAACGGTTATTAACGCCAACTAACCTGATTGTGAAAGCAACCACCCCCACCCCACCCTACCCTACGGGCACCCCTCAAGGAGTAGAATTGGCACGCCAGTAGTGCAAACCCTTGCAAATAAGTAGCTCGATTGTACCCTATATTAAAGCGTTAGGCTAGTATTATGGGTGTAATTCCCCTCCTATGGGGTGGCGGAATGCCTAGGTGGTTGGCTTACTTTATAGTTCTTTGATGGTGCTCCATGTAATCCTCGACCATACATCCTTTGACCCTCGATGATAGGTAAATTGAAAATATAACGCGGGCTGGTGTTAGATTATGTGGCTGATTTTAGTTGATTGGTAAATAGTATATGTGTGATAAAAGAATGTTTCCACAACGTCTAACATCTATTTTATCCACCAAAATAATAAAATAGATGTTTCGCCGTTTTAATATCGAATGTACTTAACGCTTAGGCACGGCACACAAATTTTAACTTAATTAACGGATAGAAGATGAATCACACGAGAGAAATTAATGCCTTGTTTACCTTGATTGACGACCCTGATCAAGAAGTGTTTAGTACCGTTTCTGAAAAGATTTCTAGCTTTGGAAAGGCAATCATTCCAAATTTGGAGAACCTTTGGGAGAACACTTTTAGTCAGGATGTGCAGGAAAGGATTGAGAATCTTATCCATAGGTTACATTATGCCGATTTGATAAATGATTTTACAGAATGGGATGAGAGTTCCTACCACGATTTGTTGGTGGGGGCATTGCTTGTAGCTAAGTACCATTATCCCGATTTGCAATCTGCGCCCGTATTGCAGGACATTGAAAAAATAAGGAAGAACGTTTGGCTAGAACTTAATAACTTTTTGACCCCACTAGAGCAGGCTAACGTTATCAGCAGCATATTGTACAATTATTATAGCCTGAAAGGAAACGAGGTAGATTACTCCATTAAGGACGATTTCTTTCTGAATAAAGTATTGTTGCGCCGCAAAGGAAACTCAATTACCAATGGTATTATCTATCAGGTGCTTTGCAATTTATTAGACATCAATGCTAAAATTATAAATATTCCTAGACATTTTATCATCGCCTTTTATCACTCAGACTATAACCCAGATTCTGTTATTGGACAGCCGCAGGATAACATTCACTTTTTTGTAGATGCTACTTCTGGGCAGGCATACTCTCACTTAGATATTGAGAAATATTTGAAGGAAATGAATACTGTCAGCAAGCCGATGTATTATAAGCCCTTGTCAAACAAGCGTATAATTAGGGTTTTGTTGGAGGAATTAAGTAATTGTTACGAGAAGCCAACCGAAATAGATAAGAAAAATGAGGTACTGGCGTTGGTGGAGATACTTAAGTAGTTATGAACTATGAGATACCTACCAGTTCAAAGTCATAACTCATATTTCATAACTCATAACTAAATAACTAACCACTACTTTTGCTCATGCCTTTGTTTTATAAAAAAGAAATTAACCCCACCACTTCTCTAGCTATTTGGAAAATAGAAGAACCAGAAACATTTTTTTTGGAGTATGTTCCTATCAAAAACGACATATCACACCCTCATAAAAGGCTGCAACACTTGGCAGGAAGGTATTTGTTGCAGTATTTATATCCCGACTTCCCTATTAGTTCAATTCAGATTGCAGATACAAGGAAACCTTTTCTTGAAAATGAGAAGTATTATTTTTCAATTTCTCATTGTGGCGATTATGCTGCGGCAATAGTAAGCTCTACAGAAAGAACTGGAATTGATATTGAGATAGTACGCCCAACTGTTGCTAAGATTGCCCATAAATATCTTCATCCTGAAGAATTGAGGCATTTATTTGGTGATGGATTAATAAAAGGTAGTAGCATTGTTCCTCAGGTTGCAGATGCGGATATACAAAGTAAACTTACCCATCTTACTATTGAATGGTGTACTAAGGAAGCCGTATTTAAATGGTGCGGATTGGGTGGTGTAGATTTTAGCGAGATGATACGCATTGATAACTTTACAAAAGAAAATGAGGGTACGTTAGTTAGTCACTTTTTAAAAGCTTCAACTAAGCGTACCCTCTCTGCACAATATTGCTTTTTTGATAGCCTTTGCCTAGTCTGGGTAAACAAGAGAAGATAGATTCCTCCCTTAATTAGTTTATTTTGATGCTAATATGTTTAATTACTTCGCTCTTTTGGTTAATGTTTACATTTTGAGCTACAAAAGCCATGTCATAAGTTTTACCTGATTTAAAGGTAGAATCAACAGTCAACCTGTAAGTTGCGTAAACACCACCGCTCTGCACAATCTTACCACCTTTTGCTAAATTATTTACTTCGTCTTTAACAACAGCGGTTGGGAAATCATGACGAACAAGATTTAGATTAACAGGTGATGAGATTAACCAACCTTCACTATTAGGTGTATTCTTAACATTGCTAGGATCGAATGTAATTGGGTAAGAGGTTGTAATAGCAACCCCATTAGAATTGCAAGCTTTACTACCTAATACAAGTCTATTATAAATACTAGTGCTATTTATACCATATTGCCCGACGTTCCATGCACCGTAATTTGTATTAAATAAACTGAAAGTATCTCTATATTTATTCATATCAACCTCTGCCCAACCAGCAAAGGCGAAATAAGGAACGGTATCGGCTGTTGCATTAGGGGCTGTTGAAAATGGAGGTGCAAATAAAGGTGTAAATGAACCATCGGGCAACGTATTACTCAGGGTCAAGTTATTTATAGCCCACTTTCTTTGTGAGGTCTTAGCATTTTGCACTCCTAAAACCTGAAAAGCTATGTAAACAGAATCGGAGGTATTGAATTGCGAAATATCAACATTGCCAGAAGATAGATAACCACTAGTTGAATAAGAAGGCCAGTTTGCAAGATTAGAAATGTTTACCCAACTAGCGTTTGCAATACCGGTTGAATCATAACTCTTTAGATTGTTACAAATTTTTAAATAGATGGTATCACCCATGTTGGTTTTATTACCTTGGGATACAGATGCTTGAAACTTCAAGATATCAATACCCGCCCCATAACTTCTATATCTATAATTAACATTGTAACCAGGCTTTCCGCTATAGAGTATAACTATATCAGATCTATTGAGTATTGAGAATACTATTGTATCACCAATATTATAACTCTGTTTGTCGGCAACGACGTTAAATGCGTTTGCGGAAGATATGTCGGTAATCTTCTTACAACCTATCATACCGATAATTAAGCTAAGAACAATATATGTACTAGTACCTTTTTTCATACGAATCACCAATTAAAATAAATTTATAAAAAGTCAATTACCAACCTTGGTTTTGAGATAAATTAGGATCTAAAGCAATCTCTGAAGCCGGAATTGGAAAGTAAAAATATTTCTGAGGATTAGAAATAAAATTAGTAGGCGCCATTACAGCAGCGGGAAGAATTGAAGTAGAAGTATATCCAACTGTTGCATCATAACTTGAGATACTAGTAAGAACGTTGTTAAATGCCCCAATCATAGACGATAATCCCCAACGCTTTAAATCGCTTCGCCTTACCCCCTCAAAACACAATTCTCTAGATCTTTCGGCTTTAATAGTGTCTAAATTAAGAGAGGTTGCATCGTATTGTGACCCAACTGCATTAGGCATTAAACCGAAAGCTCTTCTTCTTACTTGATTAAAATATTCTATTCCCTGAGCCGAAGCACTTCCACCGTTAACCATCAAATCTGCCTCAGCAGCCATTAGTAACACATCAGAATAACGAATAATAGGAAAGTTACTGGAAGTATAACTTAGGTTCTTTATTGGCGTAAGCTCATATTCTCGTCTCCATTTCGCTACAGGTCTGTCATATTGTGTTACATACCCTACCCCAGGATTAGTCACAGTGATAGAAGTTACTGATCCATTAGCAGGATTGAGAACACTTTTGTATAGCAACCCCTTTCCTGTAGAAGGCGCAGAAACAGTAACAGAAAAAGCAGGGGAAAGTGTATATCCGCTACCCCCATTTGTAACAGTTATTGCAGTAATAGCACCAGTAGTATCATTTACTGTTGCTACAGCAGTTGCCCCCGAGCCAAAATAGGTTGTATCGTATTGGATATAAGGGATTCCTTTTTTGTATAATGTGTCTCGAGGTGTTAGCTTCCTACCAGGATTAATCGTAACCTTTACACCTAGTGCATATAATCTTCTATTGCTTGAGTCTAATAAATAATTGGTCATAACCCAATCTTTACGCTGATCACCATTTGCAAATAAATTGTAAAAGTTAGGATATGGACGATATGTCCCTGTAGCACGTGCAGCACCAGGACAGGTGATTCCCATTGTAACTCCTAATTGCTGAGTGACTAGATAACCAAGAGATGCATAAGCACCAACGCCATTTGAAAGGAATGCTGCATCCCAGATACCCTCGGATGTGTTATTTTCGAAGTAATTATTTTGCATGTTGTTAATAAACACTCTGGCATAGGCTGGTGTATTTGGATATTGGCTATGTGGTGTACCGTTTAAGGAGTGAATACCACTAGCAATTAATTTAGTAGACCAAAAAAGAGCTTTCTGGTAATAAGGCATTCCGCCGTTTACAGGATATCCAGCAGCTGACATACAAACTCTTGCTAAAACACCTTCCACCGCAGATTTTGAGACAACGGTTGTTGTCTGAGTAGTAGTTATTGGTAAAACTAAGGAATCCGCAGCTGACATATCATTTATGATTGAATCATAAATGGCTTTACTTGGTGTTTGACTAAGATTAAAATTAGTTCCTAATGAAGACGTAGTAACAGACTTGTAAGGAATATCCCCAAAATTATTTACCAATAAATAAAAGTAGTATGCTCTCAAAAAAAGAGCTTGTCCTTTAATATTGGCTCTTGTTACAGAATCAATAGCTGGCTGATTAATGACACTCAATAGAACATTAGCTCTTTCAATGCCCAAGTACAAATCTTTCCATAAACCAGCATAAGTTGCATCACTACTAGTAGAACGGTATGAAGCAGTTAATGTTTGGGTTGAGGTAGTAGTTGCAGAGCCTTCATCAGTCCCAAAAAAATCATCTGCGCCAGTAGAGAAATAACCCCAAAGTCCCAAACCATACATCTCAGTTGCTTCTAATACGTTATAAACACCTGCCAATTGATTGTTCAATTGGGCTGCATTTGTTTGATCAGTAGTTACAAAGTTTAAAGGCTTTAGGCTAATATCTTTATTGCAAGAGTTCAAAACAAAAGCGAGAGAAAAAGAAAAGACCGATAATGCTATTTTATTAAAGAGTTTCATATAGTTTAATTATTTATCAATTAGAAAGTTACAACCGCACCTAATGTATAAACTTTGTTTCGAGGGTATGCAGTATAGTCTAAGCCTTGAGCTAGTGCAGCAGATCCAGAACTTGGTTGAACATAAGAATATCCAACACCCGCCAAAGCATTGCCTCCAGAAACTCCAAATGGTGTGCCACTAGGATTCGCACCACGATAAGTAGATACTTCTGGGTCTAAGCCAGAATATTTTGTCCATGTAAAAAGGTTTTGAGCAGAAATAAAAAACCTAAGACTACTAACACCTACCCTCTTCACCAAATTGCTAGGCATGTTATAACTCAAATTGATTGTTTTTAGTCTTAGAAAAGAAGCATCTTCAACTAGTCTTGAGGATACTCTTGTTAACCCATCGGGGTCACTACCATTACCTTTGCCAGTAAATCGAGGAATATTATTTGAAGGGTTGCTAGGAGTCCAACGATTCGCATAATCCGCAAACTGGTTTTCAGTGGGATAATAACCACCATCAAATACTAGTTTATTAGCATTCAGAACCTGATTTCCGTAACTCCATTGAAAAAGTATATTTAAACTAAAGTTTTTATAAATAAAGTCATTAGTAAATCCACCTGTATGTACAGGAAGAGGATTGCCAATTACAGTTCTATCTGCATCACTAATTACACCATCACCATTTAAATCCACATATTTTGGATCGCCGGGTTGAACAGGCGTAGTTGAATTAGTAGCAAAGGTTGGTAACCCAGATTTTAAAACATAACTACCATTAGCCAATTTATTAAAATCATTGTATTGATAAACACCTCCCCATTTATAACCATAAAACTGAGAAATAGGATAACCTTCTCTAGTAATCCAAGCTGTCGCACTTTGGGATAGATTCCAACTAGTTTGTTTGGTATCTATACCTGCATAGAAACGAAGAAGTTTATTTTTATTAAATGCAATATTGAAAGTAGAAGTCCAAGTGAAGTTATTCTTCCTAATGTTTGTTGTAGTCAAAGAAAATTCAAATCCTCTGTTTCTAATTACACCAGCATTCTGATATTGCAAAGTACTTCCAACGTTATAGCCAGTAAATACAGGAACGGGAACGGCTAATAAACTATTACGGGTATTCTTATCATAATAGTCCATATCTATTAATATTCTATCACTAAGAAAACTTAAAGTAGTACCAATATCTAATTGCCCAGTAGTTTCCCAAGTAAGAGTTTTATTTCCGATGAAATAGGGTATTGCACCCAATGTATTTACATTATTTACAGGATAACCAGCAGAGGTTCCAAATGCCATTTGATATAGGGAAGAATAATCGCCAACGCGATTATTTCCTACAAAACCATAGCTAACACGCAATTTTCCATCGGTAAGAACAGAAGCAAGTTTGTGGAAGTAATGATTTTGCATAAACTGTTCTCTACTAAATCGCCAAGCAAAGGCACTGGAGGGAAAAAAGCCCCATTGATGACCTGCTGCAAACCTAGAAGTACCATCCTGCCGACCAGTTAAAGTAAAAATATACTTCTCCATAAGTGAATAATTTACTCTTCCCAACATTGAATACATCTTATTTTGTGTGGGGTAGTATCCAACTTTTGTAGGAGTTCCATAGCCAAGGCTGCCTACACCTAAACCTTCTAGGGCTTGAGGAATTTGAATAACACTGTACCCATTTCCATTGGATTTACCGTAACTGTATGTAAACCCACCAACAGCATCGATAATATGATTCCTGTCTTTCATCTTTCTGTAAGACAAAGTAGATTCGGAGATATAGTTATTGTTATTGGTGTTTGCCAGTGAGCCAGTGAGACCATTTTGGTTAAAAGGTACACCTGATGCGTTCAAGGCAAGAGTCCCCCCGGATGTTTTAGAATTATTGAAGCTTTCTGTGTGTAATGAAGTATTCGAAATACCTCCAGTTATTCTAAAATGTAATTCATCGGTAATCTTATAGTCTAGATACGTGTTAAGTGTTGTTGTTTTAGTAGTAGATTGTCTATATTCATTCAAAGCCTGTTGCCTAGGATTTACTAAATTATCAGGTACAGTGGTACCATTACTAATTTGAGAACTATCTATAGTACCATTATCCAAATTGGCACCGCCCAAAATATCTACAGGTCTGAAAGACCACATACTAGATACTACACCACCACTTGGACCACTAGTTGGTATCGTTCCATAGCTGGTTGTGTTAGAATAATTTAAACTCCCGCCAATCCTTGTTCTGTCTGACACCTTGGAATCAAGAGAGACTTTTCCATCATATTTTTTCAAACCAGTATTAATAATTACTCCTTTTTGATTTATGTAAGATCCATTAATTGCATAGCGCATATCGGGTGTACCGCCTATCAAACTGAGATTATGTGTTTGTAATAATCCAGTTTGAATAAGCATTCTTTGCCAATCATATCCCTTAACAGTTTTATAATAATCCAAAGGATGAATAGTATCTAAAAGCCCTGTAAATTTATTAGTATGGCCAATATATCTATTAAACTCTGTGATGTTCCAAACAGTAGGTGTGCTTTGAATACTATCTAATTCTAATTGTAATTTTACAAACTCATACGGACTCAACAAGCTCATGAGTTTTGTAGGATTTGAAAAGCCTTCGGAACCAGTGTAAGTAATTTTCAAAGGTTCAGCTTTACCTTTTTTTGTTGTAATCATAATAACACCGTTAGCACCTCTGGAACCATATATTGCAATAGATGAAGCATCTTTTAGTACTTCTATAGATTCGATATCATTGGTGTTAATAGAATTAAAATCTAAATTTTCTATAGGAAATCCATCAACTACATACAAAGGTGATACGTCCTGCCCTGCAGAACTACCTCTTATCACAATCTGTGAACCACCACCAGGTTGTCCGTCGTTTGTAGATACAGTAACACCCGCAATTCTTCCCGCCAAAGCTTGATCGAATGAAGTAACTGGTGCTTTGCGTAAATCTTCCATATTTACTTTTCCTACAACACCCGTAAGTTCCTTTCTTTTTATTGTGCCATAGCCAATTACAATTACTTCATTCATATTTGTAGCTGCCTCCACCAAATTGATTGGAATATTTACTTTGGCTCCTACACGAACAAATTGAGTTACATAGTTGATATAACTGATAACAATTGTATCAGTTGGCAAAGCGTTTATTGAAAATTTCCCATGCTCATCTGTAGTTGTCCCAATGGTTCTACTTTTTATTTTGACGGCTGCACCAACCAAGGGCGATCGGTCACTACCAATTACAGTACCGGTGATTTTTTGTCTTTCCTCTTGTCCATTTGCGGACAAGCTTAAAATCGATAATAGGAAGGGTAGAAAAAACAAAATAGTAGAAGAGTATCTTATACGTTTCATGTAGCAAGTCTTATTCTGTCTGTGAATCATGTGGAAGCTTTTGTAATTTTAATACAATGAGCAAAAGTAGCGTTTAACATTCTCTTTTGTAGGTTATATGTTGCAAAAAGTAGTTTTAATGTAGCAAGCTATACAAAAATGAATAGTTGAACCTGCTGGAAATTGATTATAAAATGAAACAAGGGTTTTATCTCCTCTAGAGATTAAATCAACTTAGTAGTTTCATCAATAACTAATCAACCCTAAAATACGATAGCACCTTATTTACAGTTTTATACTTCCGTCTCACGAAATAGCCTCTCCATGAGACGGATAGGTATGTTTGTGGGACAAATAGGTATCTCCATGGGACAAAGGAGGTATCTCCGTGAGACGGAGAGGTATCTCCGTGAGACAAAGAGGTATGTTTGTGAGACGGAGAGGTATGTTTGTGAGACGGAGAGGCTATTTCGTGAGACGGAGAGGCTATTTTGTCAAACTGAGAGGTATAAAAGTGAAATTGCTAGTTACTTCCCCTAGCTAATTTTTTTTTAACCCTTATGGCTTTCTGTAAGTAATAGAAACCTTTGCTATCCCAGCATTTAGCATTCCAATTTGTGCTGCTGCTGCTTTGGATAAATCAATTATGCGACCTGACACAAAAGGACCTCGGTCATTTACTTTAACTATTACCCATTTTCCGTTGCTAAGATTGGTTACTTTAACCATCGT
>JANYEX010000036.1 GCA_025359725.1 Chitinophagaceae bacterium
CCAATGTTGCTAAGTTTATGCTATCAACTAGAGCTGTGATTTCCATCCATCTGTTTTTATCCATCCAATGAAAGATTAGTTTTTTTTCTCTTTTCAAATTTTGTGAACTATATAAAATGCTATCCTTAGTAACCCTTAAATCAGCCCCCCAACCTCGTCCAAAAACATTATATTCAACTGACAATAATCCTAGAGAATCACTATGTTTTATCAGTAAGTCTAAACTTTTGTCGCGTTGAGCATTTGATTGAACACACATTAATACAACTAACCCTAGTATTAAAGATTTCTTCATTTTGTTTTCAATTTTCCTTTATCCTCTACTTCATCCCTTCCAATTCCTTCTGCAACCTAAACATCTCATCCCTTAGGGTGGCGGCTTCCATAAAGTTCAGGTCTTTGGCGGCGCGTTCCATAAGTTTCTTGGTTTGGGTAATAGCCTTTTCCATCTGTGGTATGGTCTTGTAACTTACCTGTTCTTCTGCTGCGGTGTTCAGTTGCGCATCCCCCACTATCGAGTATGGTTTGCTCTCATCAAAGCCCTTAATATCCAGCACAGAAGTCTGTTTCATTATCTGGTCTATCGATTTGTTCACCGTTGTCGGCGTAATGTTGTGCAGCGTGTTGTACGCTACCTGTTTCTCACGGCGACGGTTGGTCTCGTCCATAGTGCGCTGCATACTCATCGTCATTTTATCGGCATAAAATATCACCTTACCATCCACGTTCCTCGCTGCACGACCTGCGGTTTGTGTAAGCGAGCGTTCATTACGCAGAAAACCTTCCTTGTCCGCATCTAGTATAGCTACCAACGCTACTTCGGGTAAGTCTAACCCTTCCCTCAATAGGTTCACCCCCACCAATACATTGATGTCACCCAAACGTAGTGAGCGTAATATCTCAATTCTTTCTAGCGTATCCACATCGCTGTGTATATATTTAGATTTAATGTTTATCCTCCCCAAGTACCTATCCATCTCCTCCGCCATCCTTTTGGTTAGGGTGGTTACTAGCACACGGTCGCCCTTTTTCACCGTCTTGTCTATCTCATCCAATAAGTCATCTATCTGGTTTACCGAAGGACGCACTTCTATCGGCGGTTCAATTAATCCTGTAGGCCTTACCACTTGTTCTACCACTACACCACCTGTTTGTTGCAGTTCATATTCGCCAGGTGTGGCACTCACAAAGATGGTTTGCCCTATCAGGCTCTCAAATTCATTAAAGTTCAGCGGACGGTTATCCATCGCACTCGGCAGGCGAAAACCATAATCCACCAGCACCATCTTACGGCTTCTATCGCCACCATACATCCCCGAGATCTGTGGTATGGTCTGGTGACTTTCATCAATCATACAAATAAAATCTTTAGGGAAATAATCCAACAAACAGAATGGGCGAGTGCCAGGCTCGCGCCTATCGAAAAAGCGGGAATAGTTTTCTATGCCCGAGCAATAGCCCAATTCTCTAATCATTTCCAAATCATATTCCACCCTTTCCTTCACCCGTTGCGCCTCTTGGTTCTTGCCCACTTTCTTAAAGTATTCCACCTGTGCCATCATCTCATCCTGAATCTCATTCATCACCTGCACCATTATGTCTTTTGGAGCAAGGTAGAGGTTGGCAGGAAAAATAGCCGCATTCTCCAGCACGCCAATCCTTTTGCTGGTGGCTTTTTCCAAACTTTCTATCTCTTCTATCTCATCGCCAAAAAAAGTAACACGGTAGGCAATATCTAGATAAGGCAGGTTGATGTCCACCGTATCGCCCTTGACCCGAAAGGTTCCCCTGCCAAATTCCCCCTGACTACGTTGGTACAAACTATTTACCAAGGCATGCAAGAATCCTTGCCTAGAAATAATTTGTCCTTTATGAATCCGCACCACACCATTGGCAAACTCGGTGGGGTTTCCCATACCATAAATGCAACTCACACTTGCCACCACCACAATATCGCGCCGTCCACTGAGTAGTTCGCTGGTGGCTTGCAGACGCAGTTTATCTAATTCCTCGTTGATGCTTAAATCTTTTTCTATATAGGTATTGCTCACAGGCATATAAGCCTCCGGCTGGTAATAATCGTAATAACTAACAAAATACCCCACCGCATTATCAGGAAAAAACTGTTTAAACTCACCATACAACTGCGCCACCAATGTTTTGTTGTGTGTAAGTACGAGGGTAGGACGTTGCGTGGCGGCAATAACATTTGCCATAGTAAAGGTCTTACCACTACCCGTTACCCCCAATAAAGTCTGAAATTGTTCCCCTTCCTCAATGCCTCTAACTAATTGTTTGATGGCAGTGGGCTGATCGCCCGAAGGCTCGTAGGGTGCGTATAATTGAAATGAATACATAAAGCAAATTTAGTTAGGAGATATGACAATTAGTTATTAGACATGAAATGTTCTTCCTGATATAAGTTGACAAAAAAGTCAACTTATAAAGCAATCAACAAAACAAAAGTTAGCGGTTAGGAAACGAAGGATATTCTCTAATACCTTGAAGAAGTCAGCAGTAAAGGATTTAGTGAATAAGCGTGTGACCTTACAGCAATTAGTGTGTGAGCATCAGGTAACCACCCATACGATTTACCGCTGGTTATACAAGTATTCACCTTTTCATGAACGAAAGTGTACTTTGGTGGTTTAAACGGAGAGTGAAGCAACAATAAACGGGGGCTTACAAAAGCGGATATCGGAGTTGTAACGAGCACTTGGGTCAAAAGCAACTAGATATAGATTTTCTGAACAAGTTGTTCGAAGTTAGGAGTGCGGAATTGGGGGTCAACCTAGTTTCTTCTGCTCTAG
>JANYEX010000020.1 GCA_025359725.1 Chitinophagaceae bacterium
TTTCTTAGATAATTCATATTCAATATGCCCTGTGTGCCTTGTGTTTCTTATTCCTTGTGTACCTAGTGGTTAAGATTCCTCACATAGAATTTAAGATAACCAGACTAATTAACGAAAATTACTTTTTACTTCAATCGAAAAACCTTGTTTAAAAAGAGTAGTGTTAAAGCGTTTATGACTGAAACTAGCCATGTACAAATAGCGAAACATTGGTTACAAAACACTTTTATTACCTATAAAGCCTCAGAACCTGTGAATTATACAACTTTTAGAAAAGATTCTGTAACAAAATAGGGTACTCCACCACCCACCTTTGTTTTTTAACAATTAAAAATGATAAAATGATGATGACAAGATTATTTAACACAGGAACAAAGGAAAAAAAGCGAGCTCGACTTTATACCTTCTTCAATACAAACTGGCTACTCGTATTATTATTAATGATTGGTTGCGTTGTAGGCTGTAAGAAAGACAACGAAGTAGTAGGCAAAGTGGGTACCTGCCCTACGGTACTTTCAACCAACCCCATTAACGGCGCTATCAACGTCGTTACAGATCAAAAAATTAGTGCCACTTTTAATGAACACATGAACATGTCGAGCATTAATACGAGTACTTTTCAATTACGTCATGGCATTAATCAGGTTTTAGGAACGGTGAGCGTTGTTGGCAGCACTGCTACTTTTACACCAGTAGATGCATTATTGGCAAACACAGTTTACACGGCTACAATAACCTCAGGTGTTGTAGATTCGGCTAATACTGCATTGCCAGTAAGCTATATCTGGAGTTTTAATACCGGAAGTACGCCAACAGTAGTATTGACAGATCCTACTAACGGCGCATCAGATGTGCCTTTTGGCAAGCTAGTTACGGCAACTTTTAGTACTACTATGAACCCTTCCACTATTAGTAGTAGTACTTACATAGTCAAACAAGGAAGTATTAACATTCCTGGAACAGTTAGCTACACTGGAATGGTTGCAACATTTACACCTTCAACACCTCTGTTACCTAAAACTGTTTACACAGGAACAATTATGGGTACAGCTGCAGACTTGCTGGGTAATATTATGGCAGTTGACTATGTATGGAGTTTTTCTACAGGTGCAGTTCCAGCAGTTGTTGCTACCGACCCTACAAATTCGAGTATCAATGTTGTACTAGATAAGAAAATTTCGGCAACTTTTAATAAAATAATGGATGCAACTACCATAAATGTTAACAACTTTACCATAACCGAAGGTAATAGCTCTGTAGCAGGAACGATTAGTTATAACGGTAAAACAGCGATGTTTATACCAACAAATCCTCTTGATATGAATGCCGTCTATGTAGGAACTATTACTACGGATACAAAAGATTCGGCAGGTAATAATTTACCAGCAAACTATACATGGACATTTACAACAGGTAATGCACCAATAGTAATATCTACCGACCCTACGAATGGTGCTACGAATGTCGCTTTTAATAAAGTAATAACGGCTAGTTTTAGTACAGCTATGGATCCTACTACTATTAATGGTTCTACTTTTATTGTAAAACAAGGCGCAAATGTTATTGCAGGAACAGTTACTTATGTAGGAACATCTGCGGTGTTTGCACCTACCAATCCTTTAAATCCTAGTACTGTCTATACAGGAACTATAACAACAGGAGCAAAAGATAAGCTAGGGAATGCGTTGGGAAACAATTATACTTTTAGTTTTACAACGACTAGTCTTCCACCAACTGTTATCTCGACAGATCCAGCAAATGCAGCGACTAATGTGCCACTGAATAAATTAATCAGTGCAACCTTTAGTACCGTGATGGATGCTACTACTATTAATGTGTTTGACTTTCAAGTAATGCAAGGGCTGAATCAGGTTTTTGGTACAGTTAGCTATGTTGGCAAAACAGCCACATTTACCCCTGCAACCCCACTAATCTCTAATACACTATATACTTGTACTATTACTACAGGTGCAAAAGATGCTTCTGGAAACCCTCTTCTTACTAATTATGTATGGAACTTCACTAGTGTCCCTGTAATAGTTATTCATCCAAGCGTTACTTCTACAGTTCCATTAAATTTGGCTACCAATGTAGCTATTACAAGTTCTATTATGGCAAGTTTTAGTATGTCAATGGATCCACTTACACTTAGTAACGCTACATTTACCTTACAGCAAGGTGGGAATAATGTGTTGGGTGCTGTAACGTATTCTGGTACTACTGCTACCTTCTTCCCATTGTCCAATTTAAATACAAATACAAAATACACAGCCACCATTACAACAAATGCAAAGAACTTGGCAGGCGTTGGTTTAGCTAACGATTATGTATGGACATTTACCACTGCTCTACCAGTAAACCCACCGCCTTCTTTAGGTAGTGCTGCGATATTTGGTGCCTTCGGAGGAAATGCAGGCGTAACCAATCAGGGAATAAATACAGTTATTAATGGTAGCATTGGTTCAACAGGTGCTTCAACTCTGATAACTGGCTTTCATGATGGAACAACAGGCGATGTATATACCGAAACACCGCTAAATATAGGTGATGTAACAGGCAGAATATATACTGCACCACCTTTTCCAGGAACGGCTAGTTCAATGACTATTGCACAAAATGCCTTAGCGGATGCTACTGCAACTTATAATACTATATCACCTGCTGGCACACCGGGCGGTTATGATCCAGGTGCTGGGGAATTAGGTGGACTAACTTTAGCCCCAGGTGTTTATCAAGCAGCAGGTGGGACATTTAAAATCACTAATGGCAACCTTACGCTTGATGCGAAGGGGGATGCGAATGCGGTATGGATATTTCAAACAGCCTCCGCATTGACTGTTGGTATTGCTGGCCCTGCTGGCGCAAGAAGCGTTGTGATGATAAACGGTGGTAAACCCAAAAATGTATTCTGGTATGTAGGTAGCGCTGCAGTTATTAACGGTGCTGGTGGTGGTATCATGTCCGGTACAATCATCGCTTCTGCAGGTGTTACATTCTCAACTGCTGGCAATACAGTGCAGACAGTATTAAATGGTAGAGCAATATCCCTTAATGGATCTGTTACCATGGTTAATACAACTGTAAATGTTCAATAAATAAATATTTAGAATATCCCGCCTTAGGGCGGGATATTCTTCTAATCAAACAATTCATTTTAATTATTAAAAAGTTTTTTTATGAAACAAGATTATATATCAAAACAAAGATTTATATTATTGATACTTATACTGATTTTTTCAGGTATCAACAGTTACGCACAGATAGAACAAAGGGTACAGCCTAAATGGTGGTTTGGCGAATCTGTTGCTGGAAATTTAAATTACTATCGCGGAACCACACAACAACTTAATGACTTTAGTACACCTACGGCTTTCCATAAAGGGCAAACATGGGAGCCTTACGCTTCATTACTTACGGAGTATCGCCCCAATAGAATATTTGGCGGTATGCTTAACGTAGCTTACGACAACCGCGGTGGCAATTTTGCAGGAGTTTTAGCACCTTGTAATTGTCCTGCCACATTATCTACAAATCTTAGTTATGTTTCTATTGAACCGAGCTTAAGAATTGCACCATTTGCCAATGCATTTTATGTATTTGCGGGACCAACATTAGGGATTAATATCTCTAGGTCTTTTGTTTATACACAAGCAAAGCAGATTGATAGAAGAGAAGATTGGAATGATATACACAAAACAGTGTTCTCTGCCCAAGCGGGTGCTGGAATAGACATTCCATTATCTAAGAAAGCAACATTAGCGCAAATGACACTTTCGCCTTTTGCATCTTTCCAAACAAATCTTGGACAAGCACCGCGTAGCACAGAATCATGGTCAATCTATACCTTCAGAGCAGGACTTGCTCTAAAGTTAGGTATTGCTAGAAAACGAACACCTACTAATAAGATGAGTAATACTTCACCAATGGTGACCTCTACAACATTAGTAACAGCAGACAGAGATGTAACGTTTACAACTAGACCACCGAAAGAAATACCGCCATTTGTAGAAGTAAAAGAAACATTTCCTATTAGAAATTCTATCTTTTTTAATATGGGTTCTTCTGAAATACCTAATCGCTATACACTTCTAATTAAGCAAGATGCCGCCTCTTTTAGGGAAGCACAATTGCAAGAAGATCAGCCGATGAATCTTAATAAAGACCGCTCTGCAAGGCAATTAGCAGTTTATTACAACATATTAAATATTCTTGGTGACCGTATGAGAAATAACCCTCAAAGTACAATTATACTGGAAGGCTCTTCAGATGGAAATCCAATTGAAGGTAAACAAATGGCTGAGAATGTAAAACATTACTTAGTAGATATTTATAGCATTGATCCTACAAGAATAACAACGGTAGGAAGGGATAAACCTGTAATACCATCCGAACAACCAGGGGCAACTAAAGAGCTTACATTACTTAAGGAAGGCGACAGAAGGGTTGATATAGAAAGTACTTCGCCAGAATTGTTATTGCAAGTCGGTGGTGATGGTTCATTAAAACCAGTACAAATAACAGCAGTACAAGAAGACCCTATGGATAGTCGCGTAGTATTTAGCATTGATAGTGCTAGCACTTTGCTTAAATCTTGGAAAGTACAAGTAATAGACGATAGTGGCTTTGTACAGAACTATGGTCCATACACTACAGATGAGGCATCGGTTCCTGGCAGAACAATTTTAGGAAATAAAGCAAAGGGAAACTACAAAATTTTAATGTTTGGCGAAACACCTAGTGGCCATTATATACTAAAACAAGATTCCGTCAGTTTGGTAAAACTGGATAGTTCTAATCAAATTGGACTGCGCTATAGTATTCTTTTTGATTTTGACAAGTCAAAGACAATAGACTCTTACAAAAAGTTTCTCATTGAACAAGTAGTACCATTAATTTCAGATAATGCCAAAGTAATTATTCACGGTCATACTGACACAATTGGAGATATAAATCACAACCTAGTCCTATCGCGTGAAAGAGCAAAGAGTACGCAAGAGATACTTCAACGCGCAATAAATAATTCAGAGAAGAAAGGAGTAACTTTTGTCACTAGTGGCTACGGTGCTGATTCTAGTATGGCACCTTTTGAAAATGACCTTCCAGAACAAAGGTTTTACAACAGGACAGTAATAATAGACATTGTTCCAAAGAAATAAAAATATTAGCCCCCTATCATCTTAAATTTTGATAGGGGTGCTTTTACAAATACATAATTCATATTTAAAAATAAAAAAATGAACACAAAAATTTTAATGGCTTTTTTAGTGGTGAGTATCTGCTCGCTAACAAAGCCTCAAGCACAGCTTAGAATAAGCTTCAACGTGGGGTTACAACCTGTTTGGGGACCAGTGGGATATGAGAGAGCGGATAATTATTATTTACCCGATATAGAAACCTATTATAATGTACAAAATAGGCAATATACTTACCAAATAAATGGCAGTTGGGTTACTACTTATACGCTTCCACCAAATCACAGAGATTATGATTTATACGCAGGTCATAAAGTGGTAATAAATGGTTCAAAACCATACTTACGCCACGACATCTATCGTGACAGATATTCAAATTTCCGTAATAGACACGATCAATCAGTTATTCGGGATAGCAGGGACAACAGATATTTTGAAAATAAAGACCACCCAAGACATGGTGAATGGAAAGAAAATGGACATGACAATAGGGATAAAAATCATGGGGATAGAGGTGATGACTATAAAGACCGTGGTGGACATGGTGACCATGGAAGGCAAGACGATCATGGTGATAGAAAAGATAATGGACGCAACGATAGATAACTTAAGAAGGGAATAAGAACTTAAATATTATTCCCTTTTTTATAGAAATAATAATTTTCACAAAAATTGTTATTAGAATTTTAAGCTTATATGTTCACAAGGGTTTTTTACAAAAAAGGGTCACTCTGTAGAAACAGACTGACCTCTAACGATTGCTTGCCATATGAAAAATTCTTCTTAGTAATTTGAGCCTTTTAAAGTAGCTTAACTTGCTTTGAATCTCAGTCTCTCTCGATACTTGCTTCTCTGTGATTTGGTGGAAGCGTATAAGTAGTAACCCAACTGCCATTTATTTGGTAAGTATATTGCCTATTTTGTACGTTAT
>JANYEX010000030.1 GCA_025359725.1 Chitinophagaceae bacterium
TAGTGAGTATTTACTGAAGTCCAATTGCCTACTGAATATATCGCTGCTCATATCGGCAATCAATGGCACAGAAACAGTTGGCTCAGCAAAGTATTGTGTACCTTCTACGGTATTGTTAGAGGTAATATGTAGGTATTTGGCATCAGCAGGAACAGAAAATCCTTTATTGATGTAGGTATATCCCTTGTCTTTTGAAGAAGCCACTACAACAGCCTTCCCAAACAACGATGCTTCTTTTATTGCCTTGCTTCCCCAAACTCCATCGTCACAATAAGCGGCAGTTTCGTCCGAATCCAATAGATTCATCGGTACTTGCATAAATTGTGTGGTAGCTCCTCCGTGCAAAAACAATACATCATAGCTATCGTCTAGTTGCATCAGTTCTTTTACCAATGCCCTAGCTTCTTCCATCACTTCCATAAAGAAAGAAGTGCGATGACCAATTTCTAAAATGGATAGTCCAGTGTTGTTAAATTCAATAACGGCCTCCGCTGCCTGCTGCATTACGCTTTGCGGCAAGATAGAAGGCCCGGAATTAAAATTATGTTTCTTCATTTTACTAATTAAGGGGCGCAAGGTAGATAAATACCCTCAATCGATAAAAGAGAGTTTTGATTTGGGGGTAAATTAGCAATTGATGAGATAAGTCCTAACCTCAATTAGAACATTTCTTTTTGTGAAAAGACTAGAAGAAACGCTGCTTATAATATTTCATTCAAGCTTTCTTCCGCTGCAAGAATGGTTTTATCCAAGTCCTCATAACTAAGGGCATTGTTCAAGAACCAACTTTCGAAAGCACTAGGCGGAAGATATACCCCACGATTCAGCATGGCATGGAAGAATTTTTTGAAGAGTTCGTTATTGGCAGCAGCAGCCGAAGCAAAGTCGGTAACAGGATGCTCGCTAAAGTGAATACTGATCATAGAACCAAGGTGATTGATGACATAAGGCGTACCCGAAGCTTTCAAAACTTTATCTAATCCTTCCTTCAAATACAAAGTCTTTGCATCAAGTTCTTTCAATATTTCAGGATTATCTTTTAAAATAGAAAGCAAGGTATAACCAGCAATCATCGCGATAGGGTTACCGCTCAAAGTACCCGCCTGATAAACATTACCCAACGGGGAAACTACTTCCATAATATGACGCTTGCCACCAAAAGCACCCACAGGCATACCTGCGCCAATCACTTTGCCGTAAGTAACAAGGTCGGCATCTATACCTAGTTTTTCTTGCACACCACCCAAAGCCAAACGGAAACCAGTCATCACCTCATCGAAAATCAGAACAATACTATTATCATCACATATCTTTCTTAGTCCTTTCAAATAACCTTCTTTTGGCAAGATGCAACCCATATTGCCTGCCACCGCTTCTACAATTATGGCTGCAACTTGGTCTTTGTTTTCTTGAACCAATTGCTCTACAGCTTGCAAATCGTTGTAGGCACAAGTAAGGGTATCGTTGGCAACTCCGGCTGTAACGCCTGGTACAGCTTGAATATTGAAAGTAGCCAACCCACTGCCAGCCTTCACCAAAAAGCTATCTGCATGACCGTGATAACAACCTTCAAACTTAATTATTTTATTACGTCCCGTATAACCCCTCGCCACCCGAACTGCACTCATACAAGCCTCTGTTCCGCTACTTACCATCCGTATCAAATCTACATTTGGTGCCATGCTTTTTATCAATTCAGCCATCTTTATTTCTAGCTCTGTGGGCGCACCATAAGACGTGGAATAAACGGCTTGCTCCTGAATAGCTTTGATTACAGGCTCATAAGCATGACCCAAAATCATTGGTCCCCAAGAAGCGATATAGTCTATATATTGATTGTCATCAGCATCGAACAGATAAGCTCCCTTTGCTTTTTTAATAAAAAGTGGCGTTCCACCAACACTTTTAAAAGCACGAACTGGAGAATTGACACCGCCAGGGATGGATTCCTGTGCACGGGAAAAAAGAGACTGACTATTAGTAATATTCATGCGGTAAAAGTAATATTAAGTCTCTTATATGCCTGAGTGAGTTGTTATTGAATTTATAATATCTGAAATAATTGCTACTAAATCGATAATAAGTCGGCTTTTAATTTAATTTCTTATACTTTTACCCTCTAATAATATCAATTGAATGACTAGCTTAGGTATAAAATCTTTCAAAGTAGCCTATGTAATTTTAATCCTTTCCGCAATTTTAGCTTTTACTGCTGGTGAGATTTACTCATATTACGCCTTGATTGAACAAAAAGGAAACTATATTTTAATTGAAACAACTGGCAGACAAAGAACAAATTCTTTCCTAATAAACACCTTGTTACTTAATTCTGAGGCAAGTTCTTCAAATAAAAAATCTCTCGATTCTCTCATAAACTGTCTGACAGATGTACACCAATCCTTAAAATCCGGTAGTTCTTCTTTAAATATACCATTGATGGAGGAAAAAGTATTTCCTTGTTATGATTCTTTGGATGTTGCTTTTAGAGCTTACGTACAAGCCATTCAGTTGATAAAAAAGAATGCTGATGCAAACAACAAGGCAATTATTCTGTCTAGGGAAAACGCCTTTATTTTTTGTGTAGATAATTTAGTCGACTGTTTCAAAAGAGATAATGAAGATGATTATAACCGATTTAGGAATATTAGTTGGATAATTCATCTGGCGGGAGTTGTTATTTTATTGGTCGAATTCTTTTTGATTTTTATTCCAATGATTCAAAGAATACAACGTCATAACGACAAACTAACTTCAATCGCTTTTAATCAATCGCATATCATTCGCCATCCTTTAACCAATATAATGGGCTTGCTGCAATTGATAGATAAGAATAAACTAGATGAAAAACAGGCAACCTTTATCAGCCTTATGGATAAAGAAGCAAAAGAATTAGACAAGGTTATCCGTGAAAGTGTAAATGCTCTTGCTAAGGAAATGGATGCTAAGTAAGCTATCAATCATCCGTAGATTACTTATTTGCTGTCCTTTTTTTCGCTGCATCATTGTAGCAATCGTATTTTACAGAATTAAGTGCGTTTGCACTAGAGACTTGTATGATCTTACACCTTTCAAAAGTTATCAATTAAAAAAAGGTTAACTCATCCTTTCCCTTATCATACAGTTATCTTTAGCGGATAAATATTGAATCTGTTGTTTCTAATACGTTATCAAAACCCTTCAATCCCTTACTGCTGTTGTGTTGTAGCGTTATTGGCATTCGATATTTCTTTTCTTCTTTCCAGTATATAATCCTTTCTATTTGTAATTACTTATTAAACTGGTCACGTGTGACGAGTCGATTGTCACACGTGACCAACTATCTGTCACACGTGACCAACTATCTGTCACATGTTCCCAATTTCTTGTCACGTGTGCAAAATTGTTTGTTACACGTGACAGGTTTAATAAGTAATTCCAAATTTTTAATAACTCAATTCAAATCTTCTTTAGAATAATCATTTCAAGATAAATCAACAACAATTATTAATTATGGCAAATAGACATGTATTCCCGAGAGAAATAGATCTTTTTAATGACTATGTAATAAAGTGTTTGGCATATATAATTAAGTATCAGGGAAGATTAAATATTTCGGATAAATTGCATTGATGGCTAAATGGATGCCAAACTGGACGCTGTATAAGGACGATACCCAACGAACGATGAGTGTAACCAAAGAAAAGAACAGGTTGCGAAAGCTGATTGAAGCACTTTTTAGAACGATTTATGGTGATATTCCT
>JANYEX010000055.1 GCA_025359725.1 Chitinophagaceae bacterium
AGATTTGGCAACTTCCAAAAAAGTTACCAGATCATCATTCCCTCACGTCCATCCCATTTTTTGGGTGTTACAATTTCCTTCAGGATGACAGCGAAAGGGAACTAACCATACAAAAAAAGAGCCGCTAGAAAATTTCTAGCGGCTCTTTTAGTGGGTATTTATTTGTGGAAGGGTTATGCAATTTCCCAAACTTCTCTTCCTTTTAATAACTTATCGAGGTTGCCTTTGCCTTTTGCTGCAATGGCTTCTTCTATTTGCATCGCCATTACGTCTTCGTAGCAAGCCCTATCTGCTTGATAAAACACCCCAAACGGACGAGGGAAATGCCCTTCTACGCGTGGGTCGTCGAACATACGGGTAAGTATCTGTGCCTTATAAAAATCTCTTTCGTCATGAATCCATAGGTCGCTAGTGCTTGCGCCTTCTTCTAGGTCAACCACAACTGGCTTCAATCCATCAAGCTTAATTCCTTTATTCTTAGCAGCACCAAAAACCAACGGTTGCCCTTGTTCTAAGAATAATACTTCGTTTAGCTTAGTTCCTTTTTCGGTAAATATCTCGAAAGCCCCATCGTTAAAGATGTTACAATTCTGATATATCTCTAAGAAAGAAGATCCTTTGTGCAAATTACTTCTTGTAAGCATGGTCTGAAGGTGTTTAGGATCTCTATCCATGCTGCGAGCGATAAAAGTTGCATCTACACCCATCGCCAAAGCCAATGGATTAAAAGGATGGTCTATGCTACCCAACGGGGTACTTTTAGTAATCTTTTGCTCCTCGGAAGTGGGGGAGTATTGCCCTTTGGTTAAGCCATAAATTTGGTTGTTGAACAATAAAACATTCACATCAAAGTTTCTGCGTAATAAATGGATAGTATGGTTACCACCAATGCTCAATCCGTCGCCATCACCAGTAACAATCCAAACACTTAACTCTGGGCGGGCGGCTTTTAAACCACTAGCTACAGCCGTAGCGCGACCATGAATTGAGTGCATCCCAAAAGTATTCATATAATAAGGGAAACGGCTGCTACAACCAATCCCGCTAATGATAACAATGTTTTCTTTTGGAACGCCGATAGAAGGCATTACTTTCTGAACCTGTGCCAAAATGGAATAATCGCCACAACCAGGACACCAACGTACTTCTTGATCTGTTGAAAAATCTTTGGCGGTAAGTACTGGCACTTCTGCTATTTCTGTCATAATACTAAGGTATAAATCCTTTTCAAACCTACGAAAAGGGCGGTAAAGATAATAAACACCCGTTTAATATGAAAGGTTTTCTGAATCATAGAAGTTTCGGGTATAAATAATACTGAAACGATGTAATTTTATTTGCATCACATTGTACTATTTTAATTTATCTCATTTAGTTAAACCCCTAAAATGGCTCTTTTTTCTTGCCCAAATTCTTCAAAATATTGTCAGAATGTGCCGAATGATTAATCAAACCAACTATTTGCATCAATTGAACATTTACATTAGCAAAACAACTGCGTACTTTATATTTCATTTCAAAAAACTAACGATTACGATGATACAGTTTAAAGTTTTTCGCCCTATATCTCATTTTAAAAAAGGGATATTTATTATAACGCTTGCCTTGTTACAATTTGGTATTTTTAAAACAGATGCTCAAACAAGCGCTTCAGCCATACAGTCGCCGCTAGATGTACTAAAATTAGTTGGCAATAAATTAATAAAGGAAACCCCTTTTAAATACCAATTATCCTTGGCTACTCCTAGTAAAACATTTAATGGAATACAAGCAGTAGATTTCGGAAGAAGTTTTGGATTAGGAAAGCCAGGTGTTGCTTATGCTACAACCATCCTCACTGCACCAGATAATATGGACTTTGATATTCAGCTAGAACATAATGATGCGTGCAAGATTTGGCTAAACAACAAGCTTGTATACGAAAAAGACGGCGAGCGTAAGATTAACCTTGTATTTGAGGAGAGAAGTGTAAGGATGAGTTTTACTTGTAAACTATCTCTTATAAAAGGAAAGAATACTTTGCTGATAAAGTCTGCAACGGCTGGCTCAGAATGGAAGGTTTTAATGCAGCCACCATCTACAAATGGTGCTATACTAAACAAAGGAATTGTATACCCAGCCATTGGGCTTGCTGGGATGAAATATGTTGAGAAATCGGTTTCAAACGTTTCTAATTGGTTGGTTGTAGGCCCTTTCGATAATATTAATGGTCAGGGGTTGGCTACTGAATATGAACCAGAAAAACAAGTGCGTTTTGGTTGTATGTATGAGGGGAAGGATGAATTAATAACATGGACAATTCCGAAGATAGAAATTCAAGGTGGCATGATAAACCCTAAACTGTGGGGAACAAGCTATAATTGGAATTATCATAATGGTGGAACGGCGTGGGCTATGGAAAAATTGGCGCAGCTTACTGGCGACAAACGTTATGATGGTTATGCAACTAATTTCTGCAACTTTCATCTTGATGGTATTCCTTTTGTAAAATATCAAGTTAAAAAACTAAATATTGACAGCTCCGCCAACAAGGAAATTCTCGGTGTTCCTCTCTTAGATTTCACCCTTGCCCCATCCCTTCCTTTGGTTTACCGTTTGGAAAGTACTGATAGTTTTGCAAAACGTGCAGTGTATAAAGAATTTGTTGATAGAATGATTAAATACGCCATGGAAGGACAGTTGCGTATGCCAGGCAGTAATATATTCACCAGACTTTCTCCAGAAAAATATACTACGTGGGTAGATGATATGTTTATGGGCATTCCGTTTTTAGTACAGGCATCATTGTACACCGACGATCCGCAGCTTAAAAAGAAGTTATTGGATGATGCTGCCAATCAAGTTATTAATTTTAATAAAGAAGTTTGGGATAGCTCAGCTCATTTGTATTGCCATGCAAAATTCTCAAGTAAGAATGTAAAACTGCCCCATTGGTCTCGGGCAAATGGATGGGGAATATGGGCGACAACCGAAGTGTTGCTGAATCTACCCAAAAATCATCCTAAATACAAGGCAATTCTTGCACATTACAGAGAGCATGTTGCATCTATTGTAAAGTATCAGGATATAAATGGATTTTGGTATAACGTAATAGACAGATCAGATTCTAAAGAAGAAGTGTCTGGCTCTGCAATTTTTACTATGGCTATAGCGAGGGGAATTAACAATGGATGGATATCTGCCAATGAGTACAGCAGTGTTGTGATGAAAGGCTGGGAGGCTATTAAAACAAAGATTGACTTAGATGGTACAGTTCATGGAATATGTATGGGAACAATGTGTTCTGAGGATGTTAACTACTATATTAATCGTCCATACTATGATAACGACACCCACGGACTTTTTGCAGTTCTTTTTGCAGGGATGGAAGTAAATAACTTAAT
>JANYEX010000074.1 GCA_025359725.1 Chitinophagaceae bacterium
CCTACTTTTCCCCAATGAGTACATTGTAATTAAGCTGCTACATCTAACAGTATATTTGTCGGTATGGCTAAGGCTACTTCAGAGACACCTTTAATGCAGCAACATAGGGCTATCAAACAGAAATATCCCGATGCAATATTGCTGTTTCGTGTAGGCGATTTCTACGAAACATTTGGTGATGATGCTGTAAAAGCATCGCAAGTATTGGGCATAACCCTTACTAAAAGAAACAATGGCGATGCGAATAGTAGTCAGTTGGCAGGGTTTCCACACCATGCACTGGATACTTATTTGCATAAGCTAGTAAAAGCTGGCTATCGTGTAGCCATCTGCGACCAATTGGAAGATCCTAAGCAAGCAAAAGGAATTGTAAAAAGAGGCGTTACCGAATTGGTTACCCCTGGCATTGCCACCAACGATAAGCTGTTGGAGCTTAATAGCAACAACTTTTTGGCTGCATTACATTTTACAGAAACAGACCTAGGGGTTGCTTTTTTGGATATTAGTACAGGAGAATTCTTCGTGGCTGAGGGAAACGTAGAATATATAGACAAGCTTTTGCAGAGTCTTAAACCTGCCGAAGTAGTTTATCAAAGAAGCCATCAAAAACAATTTAAAGAAGTTTTTGGCAATAAGTTTTACACCTACACCATGGAGGCTTGGTTGTTTGATGAAGCCTTTGCCACTGAAAGTTTATTGAAGCATTTTCAAACGCATTCCTTAAAGGGATATGGTGTTGAGAATATGCACAGCGGCGTAGTGGCGGCGGGTGCTATATTGTATTATCTAAAGGAAACAGAGCATCCCAACCTGCAACATATTACCTCCATTCAAAGGATGGAAAAGGATGATTATCTGTGGATGGATCGATTTACCATCCGTAACCTCGAATTATTGAATACAGGTGTAGGGGATGGGAATTGTTTGTTGAAAGTATTGGATAATACCGTTAGTCCGATGGGTGCAAGGATGTTGAAACGATGGGTGGTATTGCCTTTAAAGGATATTACTAAGATTAATGAACGACTAGATACTGTTGAGTATTTTATTCTTCAAACGGATATACGCAAGCAATTATCTGCTGCCATAAAACAATGTGGCGATGTAGAGAGATTGGTGAGTAAGCTTCCGATGAAGAAGATTAATCCACGAGAAGTATTGCAACTTGCCCGTGGATTACAACAGGTAGAACAGATAAAACTACAACTAAGCGTTAGCAATAATCAATACCTTAAAAGATTGGCAGACGCATTGAATCCGTGCCATTTTATTGTAGAAAAGATAATTGCAGAGATAAATGAAGGAACGCCGATTGCCGTCAGTAAAGGCGCGGTTATCAATCAGGGAATAAATGCCACACTCGATGAATTACGGTTGATAGCAAGTGGAGGAAAAGAATTTCTACTAAATATCCAACAAAGGGAAGCTGAGAATACAGGCATATCGTCCTTGAAAATTAGTTTTAATAATGTATTTGGATACTATTTGGAGGTGACCAACTTACATAAAAGTAAAGTGCCGCCCGAGTGGATTCGTAAGCAGACATTGGCAAATGCAGAGCGGTATATTACCCCTGAGCTAAAGGAGTACGAAGAAAAGATAATGGGGGCAGAAGATAAAATGCTTGCTATTGAACTTGATTTGTATGATAAGTTATTGCTAGCCCTGCAAGATTATATTGCCCCCATTCAGGTTAATGGCAACATATTGGCAACACTAGATTGTATGCTTTGCTTCGCAGAAAATGCTTTACACTTTAACTATAAAAAGCCTGAAATACATGATGGATTTACGCTTGAACTTACAGAAAGCCGCCATCCTGTAATAGAGCGTAATCTTCCTGCTGGGGAAAGCTATATAGCTAATGATATTTATTTAAGTAAGGAAGAACAGCAGATAATTATTCTTACGGGACCTAATATGAGTGGTAAAAGTGCTATACTAAGGCAAACAGCACTTATTACATTGATGGCGCATATTGGCAGTTTTGTTCCTGCAACAACGGCTTTTATTCCTCTGACTGATAAGATTTTCACCCGTGTAGGTGCTAGCGACAACCTTAGTGGCGGCGAGAGTACCTTTATGGTAGAGATGAATGAAACGGCTAGCATCATTAATAATATTTCCGAAAGAAGCCTTGTTTTATTGGATGAAATAGGTCGGGGTACTTCTACTTATGATGGCATTTCGATTGCATGGAGTATTGTTGAGTTCTTACATAATTCCCCTTTTGCCCCCAAAACTTTATTTGCAACCCACTACCACGAGTTGAACGAACTAGAAGATAAACTTCCGCAAGTAAAGAATTTCCATGTTACCAATAAAGAGATTGCCAATAAGATAATTTTCCTTCGCAAGCTCGCACCCGGCGGAAGTACACATAGCTTTGGTATTCATGTTGCCAAGATGGCCGGTATGCCACCCAAATTAATAGAACGTGCCAATGATATTCTCAAACAATTGGAAGCAAAACATGTGGATGAAGAGTTAACCGTTGACTGTTTACCGTTAACCGAAGAAACATCCCCATCGGTCGACGGTAAACGGTCAACGGTCAACGTTGCTAATACAAGAAAAGCGGTTAAAAGTATCTCAACCCCACAAGTACAACTTTCTATTTTTGATGCACACTCTCAAACGTTTAATGAGATAAGGCAAATATTGGCTGCTATAGATATAAATAGATTAACACCTGTAGAGGCTTTATTGAAGTTGCAGGAAGTTAAAGAGAAGGTGAAGTAATACTTCCCTTATTTGTTACTTATAGCTTTAGAAGGATGGTTAATTGTTATTTTTTCTTGTAAAACGGATAACCGAATTGGAAGAAAAGAAATGGCAAATACAGCTATGTTTTGTTTTATAATAGATAACTTTTTTATTCACCCCCTCTAAACTATTAATGCTAATTCTTTCCAAATTCTAATACGCAATACAAGTTAGGTATATTTGGTTGATATAAAAGAGCTTTATGAATAACAATGTGTCTTTGGAGAATTTGAATAACACAGAGATATTTCTGATGATTATACAAGAAATATTTGAATCGAAAGTTGATGCCAAGCGAGCTCAACAAAATCATGCTTACATGAAGTATAAGTTTACTTTTATTGGGATGCTTACCAAAGAAAGGCGTGGTATTACCCAAAAAATGGTTAAGGCTTACCCCTTTAAGGATATGAAAGAGGTTACTTATGTGGTAAAAAAGCTTTGGGGGATGGAAAAAAGGGAATACCATCTTGCGGCAATTCAGTTATTAGCGAGTTATAAAAAGATTTGGGATGGAAGTACCATAAACCTGATTCTGTATTGTATGGTTAGGAATAGTTGGTGGGATTCTGTAGATAATTTGAATGCCGAATGTCTAAGCCACTTTTACTTAATGTATCCCCAAGAAACCTACATTACTAAATACTGGTACATGCACAAAAGCATCTGGATGCAACGTAGCAGTATCATTTTTCAGAAATCTTACAAAGAAAAAACCGATGTAGCATTGCTTTCTGAGAACATATTGAATGCTTCAAAAAGCACTAATTTCTTTATACAAAAAGCAATAGGTTGGGCATTGCGAGAATATGCCAAGACAAATAAAGAATGGGTGATTGATTTTGTGGCTAATAACAATTTGCCGGCATTGAGCAAGCGAGAAGCCATTAAGCATTTGGGGTAGAAAAGTAAGCAGAAAGAAGAATTATTTTAAATCATCACCGCTAAAAGATAGAGGAAGCAACATGGAAGCTTGTGGAATGATAAAAATCTTACCGTCCATTCCGCTTAATATGAGTCTAATCGGTTGGTTTACCCTGTTTTCATACTCTTGCAAAGCTTGCCTACACATACCACAAGGGCTAAGCGGTTTATCACTTTTGCCCTTTAAGTTATCATAACTGATAGCTATGGAAACTATGGGCTCATTAGGAAATAGTTGTCCCAATGATGCTAATAATACTCTTTCTGCACAAATACCAACTGGGTAGCTTGCATTTTCCTGATTACTACCCACAACAAACTCGCCATTATTTAATACTGCACAAGCACCCACTAAAAAGTTGGAATAAGGGGCATAAGACAATTGTGTTGCCTTTCGCGCCTCATTTACAAGATGAGAATTAGTAGGGGAGATGGCATCAATAGAGTCATACTCTTCATACTCAAAAGAATATTTATGTATTGATGCAGACATAGAAATTGTTAGTTAATGATTTTAAAAATACGTTTAAATCTTGGACCATCATTCCAGCTAAACCATATTAAAGAGGCCTTACCTACAACATGTGTTTCGGGTACAAAACCCCAATAACGACTATCCTGACTGCGGTGTCTGTTATCACCCATCATCCAATAGTAGTTATATTTTGGTGTGTAGGTAGTTGTTTCTTTTCCATTAAGTACATATTTTCCATTGCTTTCATCCAATGTATTACCCTCGTAATTGGTAATTAACCTTCTGTACAAAGAAATATTCTGTGGATTAAGTGTAATGGCCACATCCTTTTTAGGAATGGTGATTGGACCGTAATTATCCCTATTCCATTTATTGTTTAATGTGTCAAATGGAAACATATCCTCGCTAACGCCTTCATCAACTATTGGTTTAATATTTTTTACATTAGGTAAAACCTTAACTTTATTAAAATTATCAACAGTAAGGTTCAATTTGCAAACCAAACCGCTGCTATCCTGTTCTTGGTAATCATCGTTTTTATTGTAACGAACACCATGTTCAGGGTCAATATCAATCTTTATTCCTAAATCATTTTCAAGGTAATCAGTAGTGAAAGAGGTATTCATATTAAGGATATAATCAGTCTGTGCATCAACTGGTTTATAGGCCGGGGCATTATTAATGTATAGAATACCTTTTTTAACCTGCAAAATATCGCCACCAACAGCTGTGCAACGTTTGATATAGTTATCCGTTTTATCGAAAGGATGTACCAATATTGGGAATTCTGCATTTAAAGCTTCTCGATTACCTTTGTAAACAGTACGTAATACATCGTAATAAGGTTGTTTGCTACCATAATCAGGCAGATTAATAATGGTATCTCCCGCAGGGAAGTTAAAGACAACCACATCGTTACGCTTTACTTCCTGAAAACCAGGCAAACGTTTGTAAGGCAATTGTACTTGCTTTATGTAAGAAGGCGTTGTGATAGACCCAGGCATAGTATTATGTACAAAAGGGAAAGAAATGGGAGTAATAGGAATACGTGGACCATAACTCATTTTGCTTACGAAGAGAAAATCATTTATCAGAAGCGTCCTTTCCATACTACCAGTGGGAATAACATAAGCTTCAAATACAAAGGTTCTTATAAGGGTAGCGGCTACAACAGCAAACACACCCGCATCAATCCATTCTCTACTTTGAGGTTTCTTACAGGCAGCTACCACTTCATGACCATACCATTTATCCTCTTTATTAAATCCAATAAAAGGAAAGTATAAAAAAGGGAAAAGAGTAACTAAGGTATGATCTAATAAACTGAAACGCTTAAAGTGCATTACAAAAATGATAGTAATCCAGATTGTAATGAATTGTCCAGCAATAGGGATTAACTGAAGCCAGAACCATAGTTTTTTGATATTACATTTTTCAACTATCAACCAAGTATTATATAAAGGAACGAAGGCTAATACTGGCTTTATTCCCGCTTTCATAAACATTCCATACATACCCAAATGCCAACCAATAATTCCAACAATAAACAAGAATAAGCCCATAATTAAATTTTAGAAAAACAAAAGTAAAGGTATAAGAGATTGATAAATTCTTTTACAACGAATGAAGTAGTTAAGATTAGTTAAATTAATGCAAAACAAGCTTTGTTATTTCAGCGACAGGTAGCTTTAAATTGTAAAATATTAATATTCTTCTTCATTTTTAGCAAATCTTATTCTAAGTAAAACAATAATACCTTACCAATTTGTAAGCTATTTCAAATATTCCCTTTGTTTAATAAATACTATGCAGATATTTAGCGATGTGATTTTTTATGTCTGATAATAAATGTTACTGAATAGTAAACTAAAAGTAAAAATTTTAATTAAGCAGTTAGAAATGCCACTCAATTATTAGCATCGATATTTCACGACTTATTCATCATGTTTCACAAGTCAGTTTTTACACTTTATCCAATTTAAACTGTTTTTGTAGTAACCCTTTATTTAGTATGATGTAGTATTGACGTAGTTTATTATCGTTCTATAAACCTCAATTTTACAACTCGATGTAGTATTGATGTGTTTGTGTTGTTGATGAGCAATTTTTAACCCTCTAATTTTACATTTCAAAACAATTGGTACATCACAATGCCAAAAAACACTAACGATTTATTGCCATTAGTTGTTTTTTGAAGTAAAAGAAGTTACCGGTTAAATTTCTTTATTAATTAACAACTTTAAAACAAAAAAAGATGAAAAAAAATTACGTTCTGTTTGCCATTCTTTCCTTGATGATGTTCAAGGGCTTTGCACAACCAAGTACAGCACCCACAACACCGCCAGCAAGGAGTGCTGGAAATGTTTTATCTATTTACGGAACTGTTTACACGAACCATGTCGGTACAATGTTTGACCCAAATTGGGGACAATCAGGGTTTGGTTCAGCATCAACAGCAAAGGCAGGTAAAGATACCTTGTTGTATTATCCCAATTTCAATTATCAGGGAATAGATTTTGGTGGTTCTCTAAATGTTTCGTCTATGACAAGTGTGCACATTGATTTGTGGTCTGCTAATTGCTCAAAAATGGATTTTTACTTGATTGACGCGCCAACAGATCATGAAAAATTTTATACCATTACGCTTACACCATCCGCTTGGAATTCTGTTGATATTCCATTATCTACCTATTCAAATCTTGGTGTTACGCTAAATAATATTATTCAATTTAAATTGGTAAGTAACACTCCTGCAGCTTCAGATGTTTATGTTGACAATTTATATTTCTGGAAGTCCTCAAACGTTCCAACCATCACTGGATTCACAATTCCGGCACACAGTGTTGGTGATGCTCCATTTACTTTAACTGATCCTACTAGCAATAGCACAGGTGCGTTTACGTATACCAGTAGCGACTCAACTGTAGCTACTATCTCTGGCAAAACAGTAACTATAGTAGGTGGTGGTACAACCACTATTACTGCAACACAAGCTGCTGCTGGTAGTTATGTTGCTGGTACTGCTTCTGCAACATTGGTGGTAAACTTCCCTGTACCAACTAGTGCTGCACCAACACCTACAAAAAGTGCAACTAATGTAATTTCTTTGTGGGGTAATGTCTACACAAATGTAGATGGCATCAACTGGTTTCCAGGATGGGGACAAGCAACAACTTTTACAGGTTTAAATATTGGTGGTGATACTACTTTAGAATATGCTAGCCTTAACTATGAGGGTGTTCAAGCAACTAACCCTATTGATATTTCTAAAGCTACTAATTTTCATTTAGATATATGGACGCCAAATGCAGGTTCTGTAGTTATCAACCTGATTAATTCTGCTCTGGTAACAGGTGGTGGTGCTAACCAAGTTGGAGATACTGTAATACTTACTAAACTAGGTTGGAACAGTCTAGATATACCCATGACTAAATTTAAAGGACTCGACTTCACAAAAGTTGATCAGGTTATGTTTGTTGGTGTAACACCTGCAACAGGCGGCGTTATTTACTTACAAAATATTTATTTCTGGGCCACTAGTCCATTGAGTGTTACTCTTTCAGATTTCAAAGCTACTAAAGTTGGTAGTGTAGCGTCTCTTACTTGGAAATCACTAAGCGAAGTAAGTAACAAAGGTTATGATGTACAGCGCAGTACCAATGGTACATCTTGGGCATCTGTTAAGTTTGTTGCTGGCAAAGGAAGTAATTCTACTTACATATTCGTTGATAATAACACAACATCAGGAGTTACTTATTATCGATTAGGTATTATGGATGCAAATGGTAAGGTTAGTTATTCTTCAACTGTATCGGTTGATTTTGCTAAAACAAATGTGAAAATATCATTCTACCCAAACCCTGTTAAAGATAGAATTATTGTAACTATCCCAACAATACAAAGTTCATCTGCAAGTTTAAGCTTGGTAAATTTATCTGGTAAAACAGTAAAAACTGTTCAGTTGACTCAAGGTTTCAACAGCAATGTTTCTTTTGATATGTTAGGTTTGTCAAAAGGAATTTATATTCTTGCTTTGAAAGATAGCGGTAGTACGCAAACTACTAAAGTGGTAGTTCAATAAGATAAACATCACTCCAATCCCAGAAGAGGTTGCCAATTATTGGCAACCTCTTTTTTTAGCTATACATCGCTTCAGATATAAGCTACCTCCAACTTTTAGTCTTCGTGCTCTTTTGCAAAACCCCTAACTATAACATTGGTACCTTGTGCAACTTAATAAGTAAAACCGAAAACGCATTGTAAGAAAACACCAACCAATCTTTTAATTTACTGGCTTTTTTAGGTACACAGTGTAACTACTTCATTAAAATGAAGTGATACATTGCCGCAATGTAGTGATACAAAATAGAAAAGCACGAGGCTATAAAGGGTTTTAGGTTGATAAAAGTGGCAAAATGGTTGTAATATGCGGCTTATTAGTACAACATAGCCATAACGAAGTTGATGCCAGCTACTAAATGGCACTACAAAAGGCTTTTGAAGTACAACAAAGCATCATTTTAGTCTGCTTTTGCAGTAATGTATTGATACACTGTCGCAATGTAGTGATACAAAATAGAAAAGCACGAGGTCATTCTTTCAGAATTCCTCTTTTTTTCGGCAAAACTCTATTAAACGTGATTGGATTAGCATCAATCCTTACAATGATCCTTTCAATATTTGTTACCTATTTAATTTATAATTCCATGGTCTCGAATCTATTTTACGACTATTTAAAAAAGTATTTTACGTGAAATGCTAATGATGTACTCATTAATGCCTTAAATGCTGAAAAAATAGCCTAATGAAGTAGTATTGATGTAGGTTTTGTTGTAGTTTAAAAGATGTTGTAGTGGTATTTTTGCTTTTCTATATTTATGCTAGTTTACCATTTTAAACGATTGTATTATGAAATTAAAAGTCAAGTTATTATTTATCAGTATTTTTTGGTGCAGCCTGTTGTTACGGGTTGTTGCACAAACAAATATTGTTGTAACAGGGAGTGTAAAAAACAAAGCGACGGGTGAGGTCTTGGTGGGTGCATCTGTAGTTAATGAAAAGACCCACAAATCTACAGTTACAAACGAATCAGGAAACTTTTCTATCTCTGTTGAAAAAGGTGCTACTTTAACTATCAGTTTTGTTGGTATGTCAACCATAAAGTATAAGGTAAACATAGCAGGCTCAACAAGTATTCTTTTAGAGGAAGAAATAAAGAAATCTGATGAAGTCATTGTAATTGGTTACGGAACACAAAAAGTAACAAGAGTATCTGGGGCAATCTCAACAGTAAAAGCTGCTGATATTGAAAAATTGAAGCCTGTGCGTGCTGAAGATGCTTTACAAGGAAGGGCTTCTGGTGTTGAGGTAATTTCTGCAGGGTCGCCTGGAGCTAAACCAACAGTATTCATAAGGGGTATACCTTCTTACAAAGGAAGTGACCCTCTTGTAGTGGTTGATGGTACTATTGAAACCTTAGATGATCTTAATTCCATTAATTCTGCCGATATTGAATCAATTAATGTACTGAAAGATGCTGCGACGACAGCAATTTATGGTGTTTCTGGTGGTAATGGTGTAATATTAGTTACAACCAAAGGGGGTAGGAAAAATAAGAAGGCAGAATTCAATTATAGTAGTAATTATGGAATTCAAGAGGTAGCCAGAAAGTTGCCTGTTTTAAATGCAACTGAATATGGCGCTATTGTTAACGAGGGGCTGTTGGTTGATGGAAATAGTATTGCCTTTTCTGATTTATCCAAATTGGGAGTTGGTACTAATTGGCAAGACCAAATATTTAAAAATGCCCCATTGCAATCTCATTCTATTACGGCAAGGGGAGGGGGCGAATCTGTTACCTATTTTGTTTCAGGGGCTTACACTGGTCAGGCTGGTATTGTTGGCGGTGGAGATAAATCTTACTTCGACCGTTACAATGCAACTACCAACCTCACTTTTGATTTGACACCCAAATTGAAATTATTTACCAATACGAGTTTTGTAAATATAAGAGGGGCAGGAGTTCCTGAGAATGCAATTAATAGTGTTATTTCTAATGCCATCAATTTCGACCCGACAGTTCCAATCTATAATAATGTTCTAGGAACTGTGGGTAAGTACAGTACTAGTAATAATATTATCTCAGAGATTGTGAATCCTTTGACTCAACTAGAAAATACGTATAACAAATCGAATACCAATAAAATTTATGGTAAAATCGAATTTCAATACAACATTCTTAAAAATCTAAAAATCACATCAAGATATGGATATACAGATGTTGACATTACCAATAAATCTTTTAGCCCTTTAGTCTATTATGGAAGCAATCACACCAGTTCTACATTAAATGCAGACGGTACTTCAAATGGTAAAGGTCATAATGCTGTAGCTTATGATAAAGACAATTATTACAACTATTCTTTGGAAACTTTTGCAAATTATACTTTTAAGATAGCTGGAGACAATCAATTTGAGGTATTGGCTGGTATTTCAGAGGCAAAAAAAACTGGCAATGTAGTTTCTGCCTCACGTCAGGATGTTCCTAACAATTCTTGGGATTGGGCGGATTTTACTGCTGCCACTGGTAATGCATCCAATGGTGGTGTTGGAGGCGGAGAATACAGGTTTGAGAAACGTAATGTTTCATATTTCGGTCGTGTAAATTATGATTACAAAGAAAAATACCTTGCTTCTCTATCCCTAAGAAGGGATGGGTCTTATGAATTTGGAGTTAATAACAAATTTGGTACTTTCTATGCTACATCATTAGGTTGGGTTATTTCGTCTGAAAACTTTTATAAACTGAAGATAGTCGATTATTTAAAAATACGTGGTAGCTATGGGGTAACTGGTAATGATAATATAGACCATCCTCAATACCTACAGATATATACTGGAATCTATGAATATAGTGCTGGTAACAATACGGGTTATGTTTTTAGCGGGTCGCCTGTTAATGGAAGCACCTTATCTACCTTTGCTAACAATACTTTGAAATGGGAACAGCAAAAACAAACTAATATTGGTTTTGACGCACGGTTCTTAAAAAACAAACTTTCTGTAACGGCTGATTATTTTGAAAGAGATATTAGTGGGTTGTTATTCACACCACAATTGTCTTTGTATTTGGGTACATCTGCCGCACCTTTTGCTAATGTAGGTACTACCAAAACAACTGGTTTGGATTTGAGTGTTAACTATGCAGAGCCTATCAACAAAGATTTGAAAATATCAAGTTCATTAACATTTACTACTTCTAAGAATTTAGTAACAGAAACTAGTAATGGATATATACAAGGTGGTTCCTATGGTATTCCAACTACTTATTTTGTAACAAGGTATGAAAAAGGACGTCCTCCTGGTTATTTTTATGGTTACAAAACCAAAGGAATCTTCCAAAACCAAGATGAAATAAACAAAAGTCCGTCACAGCCAAATGCACAACCTGGCGACATTGAATATGTTGACGTAAATGGTAATGGAAAAATCGATGATTCAGATAGGACAATGATTGGAAACCCTTTTCCGAAATTTACATTTGGATGGGATATCTCATTGGAGTATAAATCATTTGATTTTAATGTGTATATCTATGCCTCTTATGGTAACGATATATACAGGGCTTACGAAAGAAATCTTGCTTTCACCAATAAATATCGTGGCATATTGTCAAGATGGACTGGTCTTGGTACTACAAACAATCCTAAAAGCCCTAGGGTAACTTTTGCTGACCCAAACATCAATACAAGGGCATCCGATAGGTATATTGAAGATGGTTCATTTATCAAAATTAAAGATATACAGTTGGGCTATACTATTCCTTCTTCTTTGTATAAGTACAAAGTATTTAATAAGATTAGGGTTTATGCTCAAGTAAAGAACGCCTTGACATTGACTAAATATTCTGGTTTAGATCCAGAAATTGCAGGTGGTATATTTGATTCAGGGGTTGATAGAGGTGAATATCCACAAGCAAGGATTTATTCAATGGGTATCGATTGCAAATTTTAACCAATTAAATTATAGAAAATGAAAAGAATAAAAATATTGGGGATTGCATTTGTATTTTTCTTAGCAGTCTCTTGTAACAAATTTGTAGATTATAATGCTCAACAGGATTATATAGTAACAACTGCGGATTATTTTAAAACAGCTAGTGATTACCAATCTTTATTGGTAGGTTGCTATACTCCATTGCAATGGATGTGGAATGTACCAATGATTGGCGACATTGCTTCTGATAATGCAATGTGTGGCGGAGAAAGTGCAACGGATGATGTTGGCTTGCAACAAATACACAATTTTCAAATAGTACCAAATAATAGTGTACTCGCCGAAATTTGGACTGACTGCTATGAAGGTATAAATAGGGTAAATTATTTGTATCAAAACAATGGGGTACTCAATTTTACTGGCAAGGATGAGCTATACGGTGAGTCTTATTTTTTGAGAAGCTATTATTATTTTGAGTTAGTAAAACATTTTGGTGATGTACCTCTTTTTACAGATCATAAACTAACAGTAAGTGATTCTAAGCAAATGAAACGCTCGCCCAAGGCAAGTGTATATAAACAAATAGAACTAGACCTTTCCAATGCAATTGCAACACTCCCTAAGATTCAAACTTATAAAGGTCGTGCTACCTTGTATTCTGCAGAGGCTTTGTTGGGCAAGGTTTACTTGTATGAAAACAAATTCGATTCTGCAGCAGCAGTTTTGGAGAGAATAATTAATAGTTCAGCCTTTACTTTGACACCAAACCTCGCTGATGTTTTCCTCAAAACTGGAGAAAACGGATCTGAGTCTCTGTTTGAAGTTCAGTACACTAATTTGGATAATCAACACGACTACGGAACTGTAAATTTTCAACGTAGCCAAGGAAATATGATGGTTCAATATTGTGGGATACGTAAAATCGCTGGTACGGGTATACCTTTTGCTGGCGGTGGTTACAGCTTTGATTTGCCTACTAAAGAATTGGAAAATCAATTTAGTGCGACTGACACTAGGAAGAATGCTGCCATACTAGATGTAGCTGCTTATGCTGCTGCAAATCCAAGTTTAGGAATTTCATATACTGATGCCCCTTATCAAAATACGGGTCTTTACAATCAAAAATACCAACCAAGGATTGGTGAAACATCGAGTGCTGGGGTGACTCAGCTTAATTATCTCAATAATTATAGGGTAATAAGGTATGCTGATATTTTGTTAATGGCTGCCGAAGCAAACAATAGAGCTACCACCCCCAATGATACAAAAGCACAAACTTATCTTAATATGGTTCGCCAGCGTGCTTATGGTGATTCATCACATGCAACAACTGCGACTGGCACATCCTTGACTCACGCAATTTGGAATGAACGCCGGTTGGAATTAGCGATGGAGGGTGACCGTTTCTTCGATTTAGTTAGGACAGGACAAGCAGCTTCAAAAATTTCTGGCTTTGTTGTGGGTAGGAATGAAGTGTTTCCAATTCCTCAACAAGAAATTGATATTTCTGGTCTTACTCAAAACCCTGGTTATTAATCTACCATTAAAATGAAAAAAATGAAAAGACAACAAAAAATAGGATGGCTAGCACTTTTTCTTATTGGTATCGTTAGCTGCCAAAAAGAATACACGGATACCAATTTTATTAAAAGCAATGGTGCGCCTGCAAAATTGTCTGCACTTACAACTATTACCCAAGATAATACTGGCTTGGTTACAATTACACCCAATGGTGAAAATGCTTCGTATTATGAAGTATACTTTGGCGATATAACAACTGCCTCTGCTAAGGTTTTAGCTGGTAGCAGCGTTCAGCATATTTATAAAGAAGGTTTACACTCGTTAAAAATTGTTGCACATAGCATATCGGGTAATATCACAACTTTGACACAACAATTAACCGTCGCATTCAGGGCTCCAGAAAATTTAAAAGTTTCAGCACTTACAGATGCAGCAAATAATTTCAAAATTGATTTTTCCGCAACTGCCCTTTATGAAACATTCTTTAAAGTCTATTTTGGGGATTCTGCAAATGAAGTACCTCAAACATTTTTGCAAGGGGACACAATTGGTCACGTATATCCTGCTACTGGAAAATATGTTGTGAGAGTAGTAGCTTTTAGTGGCTCAACAGATTCAATTTCTATTATTGACACTGTTACAATTGTTGATCCACTTTTGCTACCACTAACTTTCGAATCTTCAACCCTTAATTATGCTTTTGTAGATTTTGCTGGTGCGAGTACATCTGTAATTGCAAACCCGCAGATAAATGGCATCAATACAAGCTCAAAGGTTGCGCAGTTGATAAAAGGTAGCGGACAAACATATGCAGGTACCTCTATTACATTAAGTAGCCCAATAGATTTTTCTACAAACAAAATATTTAGGATGAAAGTATTTGCTCCGAGGGTAGGGGCAAAAGCTTTGCTGAAAGTGGAGAATGCTTCTGATGCTACTAAATTTTTCCAAGTAGAAACACCAACAACTGTTGGAAATGGATGGGAAGATCTAGTTTTTGATTTTAGTGCTATAACCACAACTGTTGCTTACAGTAAAATAACCATAATTTTTGACAACGGGACTATGGGAGATGGTTCTGCCAATTTTACTTATCTTTTTGATGACATTAGACTAACCAACTCTTTACCGACTACAGCAATTGCATTGCCAATCGATTTTGAATCTAGCATTATAAATTATGCTTTCACAGATTTTAATGGTGGAGGAGTTACGATTATATCCAACCCTTCCAAGACTGGGATTAATAGCAGCAACAAGGTTGCTCAAATGATTAAAAGTGCTGGTGCGGTTTATGGTGGTAGTTATATTACACTTACAGCGCCAATAGATTTTAGTTTGGGTAAAACTGTAAAAATTAAACTCTATGGTCCAACGGTTGGTACAAAAGTGTTGTTGAAATTTGAGAATCTCACTGATGGTACTGTTTTTACCCAACAAGAAGTAGCGACTACAACTTCAAATACGTGGGAGCAATTGACTTATGATTTTAGCAGTGCTGATGTTTCTAAACCATACCAAAAAGTAGTATTTATTTTTGACAATGGTACTATGGGCGATGGTTCAGCAAACTTCACTTTCCTATTTGACGATATTTCACAACAATAAAAAAACGAAATGATGATGAATAAATTGGTTTTAACAATCATAATGATAACAATGGTGATGGTTTCCATCACTTGTAAAAAAACAGATTATACGCTAGGTAGTATTACTGCCCCTTCAAATTTAAGTTTGGCGGTTTCAGAAGAAGGGTATGATAGTGTGAGTAGCAAAGGGGGAGATGGTAAAGGGGTCGTTACTATTACCATTTCTGGTAATAATGCCCTTGCTTATAAGGTAGATTTTGGGGATTCCTCGGCAAATTCTGTTAAAATAATTACGGGCAATTCTTATACTTATACCTACCGTAATAATGGTTCGTTCAATTATATTATTACTCTAAATGCAATTGGTACAGGTGGTGCAATCTCTACCATTAGTAAGAGTGTTTATATTAACGTTTCCTATCAGTTGGATGCTACTACTATTGAAGAACTAACTGGTAATAGCTCAAAAGTTTGGATTATTGACAGGAATACATCAGGCCATGTTGGGGTTGGTCCAACATCTACTTTTACCCCTGATTATTACACTGCTAATCCTAATGAGCGTTCTGCTTGCCTCTATGATGATGAGGTTACTTTTCAACAAGGAACAGGAAGTAATATTTTTGTGACACTGGATAATAAGGGTGAAAGTTTTGTCATAAATGCTGCAACGGCTTTTTATGGTCAGGGAACCAATGCAGGCGATAACTGCTACACCATAGACCCAGGTGGAAAAAAGCAACTACAGTTTCAAGATGCTACCTCTGCTTCAACCTCTGATATATCAACAAGGAAGCAATTTACTGTACCTGGTAATGGATTAGTAGCTTTTGGAACTGGTGGTACTGCTTATGAAATATTAACACTTACAGATTCTATAATGCAGTTGCGGAACATCGGCGCAGATGGGTTGGCTTGGTATCAAAAGTTTAAAAAGAAATAAAAGAAAATATGAAAAAATTAAGTAACAATCCAATGGTAGCATTATTTTTATTGTTTGGATTTATTAGTTGTACAAAAAATAGCACAAACTCAGGAGTATCAACTACCCCCGCCAATCTTAAATTATATGCTGTTTCTGCGGTAGACGGTAGTGGTATTGTTTCTTTCACGGCTTCTGCTGATAATACAGTATCATACGTGTTCAATTTTGGAGATGGGGATACCCTTACCTCTCTTACTGGTACAACAAATTATCAATACACATTTGCTGGCACTAATACTTACACGGCTATCGTAACGGCATATAACAGTACAGGAAAAAGTATTTCAGACACTGTTCAGATAGGAGTATATGTTAAAAATGGGGCAGGTACCCTTGTGTGGTCTGATGAGTTTAATACAGATGGCGCTCCCGACAGCACAAAATGGGGCTATGACATTGGCGGTGGCGGCTGGGGCAATAACGAATTGGAATATTATACCAGTAGTTCCAGCAATGTAATCGTTAGGGGTGGTAACCTTGTAATCACGGCGAAAAAAGAAAGCTTCAACGGTAGTGCTTACACTTCAGCCAGATTGCTTACCCAAAATAAATTTTCTTTCCTATATGGGCGTTTGGAAGTACGTGCCAAATTACCTTCCCAGCATGGTACATGGCCAGCTATCTGGATGTTGGGAAATAGCATTTCTTCTACGGGTTGGCCTAGTTGTGGTGAAATTGACATAATGGAGCAAATGGGAAGTTTAATAAACACTATTTATGGAACGATTCACTTTCCAAGTGCAAATCCTTCTGCTGGTGTAGGAAGTAACACAATTATCGCCAATGCGGCTACCGATTACCATGTATATTCACTGGATTGGTCTCCAAGTACAATCAAAATTTCTGTTGATGGACAATTGTACTTTTCTTATGCTAATTCTAGTATCCTACCTTTCAACCAAAAATTCTTTGTGTTGCTTAACATAGCAATGGGTGGAAATTTTGGTGGAACGGTTGATTCTAACTTTACAAGTGATCAAATGCTTGTAGATTATGTAAGGGTCTATAAATAAGAAAAGAGAACGTGTAGACTACCTCTAAAGCATGAGTTAATAGATAATTAATACTTTTTAATTAACTAGTTTCTACTAATTAATTAAAAAGTATTAGTTAATAATCTGTAAGAATATTTCGCTTTTTCTGATTACAGATATTCATATTGTGGTTAAACATAAAAGAGAGTCATATTGGTTATATTGAATTAAAGCTTGTTGTATGAGAAAGTATTTTGCCTCTTCTGTTTTCTTTTTTCTACTAGCTATTTGCTCTTTCTCGCAACAAGTCAGGGTTAACGTAAGAAATACTGATAAAGGCTTTACTCTTGATGTGAATAGTAAAGTTTTTTTTATTATCGGAATGAATTGGGATTACTACCCAATTGGAACAAATTACAAATATAGTTTGTGGGAGCAACCTAGAAAAAAAATTAAAGAAGCACTTGATTATGAAATGCCCCTTTTGAAGAATATGGGTGTAAATACAATTCGACAATACACGGGCATTCCTCCCGAATGGATTAAATACATTTATGATAACTATGGGATATACACAGTACTGAGTCACTCTTTTGGAAGATATGGACTGAATCTCGATGGCAAATGGGAAGCAAACACTGACTATGCGAATAAATTGACGAAAGAGACTTTATTGAAAGAAGTAGATTCAATGGTCATCAAATATAAAGATACGCCCGGCATATTAATGTTTCTTTTGGGTAATGAGAACAATTATGGTTTTTTCTGGCAAGGAGCAGAAACGGAGAATACTCCAATAAAAGATCGAAAATCAACAATCGCAGCTACAGGGCTTTACCAATTATTTAATGATGCAGCCATTTCCATGAAAGCTATAGATAACATTCACCCCATTGCTATTTGTAATGGCGATTTAATGTTTTTAGACATTATAGCAAAAGAATGTACTGATGTAGATGTATTAGGGGTTAATATTTATAGAGGTATTTCATTTGGGGATGCCTTTGAAAAAGTAAAAGCAACTTATAACAAGCCAGTAATGTTCACAGAGTTTGGTGCAGATGCTTTTAATGAAATAACTAAAACCGAAGACCAAAAACATCAAGCAAGCTGTTTAGTAGAGAATTGGAAAGAAATATATGCTAATGCAGCTGGTGGTGGCAAAGCGGAAAATAGTATTGGTGGATTTACTTTTCAATTTAGTGATGGATGGTGGAAAAGCGGACTAGACATTAACCTAGGCAAGCATGATTCAACTGCATCATGGTCAAATGGCGGTTATTTATTTGATTTTCAAAAAGGGATTAATAATATGAATGAGGAATGGTTTGGAGTTTGTGCCAAAGGGGCTACCAATAAAAATGGGGTATATAAGTTATATCCGAGAGAAGCCTATTATTCGCTAAAAAAGGTCAACATGGAATATGCAGGTACTATTTTAAAAAATAGATTTGCCATTAAAAGTGTTAAATGAAAATGCCAATTATTGGGCTCATTAAATTAAAAATAAGTAAAATAATTATTAATGAGTAACGAAACAATTAGTCTGGATTCAATTGAAATTGCTGGGGAAAGATTTTTTAAAATTTCGAATGTGAACGAAATGCCGCCTTTTTTTATGAGCATTGTCAGCGATTCGAATCATTGGATGTTCATATCTAGTAATGGGGGGTTAACAGCAGGAAGAAAAGATGCAGAACATGCTTTATTCCCTTATTACACCGATGATAAGATAACTAATTCAGTTGAAAATACAGGGAGCAAAACAATTTTTTGGGTTTATAAAAACAATGCATCCTATTTGTGGGAACCCTTTTCTGAAAGAGGGATTGGTAAATACAACTATACCCGAAACCTTTATAAAAGCAAATTTGGTAATAAAATTATATTTGAAGAAATCAACAACGATTTAGGACTTGCATTTCAATACCAGTGGAATTCTAGTAATATATACGGATTTGCTCGAGAAAGTAAGTTGACTAATTTGTTGGATACTAATGTTAACGTAAAATTATTAGATGGTTTACAAAACTTGCTACCTTATGGTGTAGGTAGCGACTTACAAAATGGCTATAGCAATCTCGCTGATGCATATAAACGTACCGAGTTAATTCCAGAAACAGGAGTTGCTATTGTTGCATTGAGTGCAATTATAGTAGATAAGGCGGAACCAAGTGAAGCCTTGAAAGCAAATGTTGTATGGTCGATTGGTTTAGATAAGACTACTTACTTGCTTTCTTCCTCGCAGCTTAAAAACTTCAGATTAAATGGAATTGTTCAGCAAGAAGAAGATGTCAAAGGACGTTCAGGTGCTTATTTTGTAGTAAGTGAATTAGCTATTAATGCGAATCAAAGCAAACAATGGGCAATCGTTGCGAATGTTAATCAAAATCATGCTGCAATCGTACAGATTTCAGAAAGTATCAAGAACGATCATGGCTTAATACAAAGAGTAAATGCTGATATAGAATTAGGTACTGAAAACTTAATTAAGCTGGTTGCCGCTGCCGATGGTTTGCATTACACCGCTGATGATTTGAAAGATACCCGTCACTTCAACAATGTACTCTTCAATATTATGAGAGGGGGTATTTTTGACGATAATTACCAGATTGAACTATGGGATTTTAGTAATTATCTTCTCAAGGCAAATAAAGAAGTGTTTGAAGAAGTGAAATTATCGATTGAACAATTACCATTAATTTTCTCTGTCCAGATCTTGATGGAATTGGCTAATCAATTAAAGAATAAAAATTTTAATCGTTTAGCTACAGAATATTTGCCACTAAAATTTAGCCGTAGACATGGTGACCCAAGCCGTCCTTGGAATAAATTCTCTATCAATACTAAAAGTGAAATAGATGGATCTAAAATTTTAGATTATCAAGGGAATTGGAGAGATATTTTCCAAAACTGGGAAGCATTGGCTCATTCCTATCCTGAATTTATAAAGGGAATGATAGTCAAGTTTTTAAATGCCTCTACTTTCGATGGTTACAATCCTTATCGAGTTACCAAAAGTGGATTTGATTGGGAAACAATAGAACCCGATAATCCATGGTCGTATATTGGATATTGGGGCGATCACCAAATTATTTATCTACTTAAGTTTTTTGAATTTTTAGAGAAACATTGTCCTGAACATATCCATCAACTATTAAGCAAAAATGATTTTGTTTATGCCAATGTTCCTTACAGGATTAAGTCATACAATAATATTTTAAATAATCCCAAAGACACGATTGAATTTGAACATAAAAAGGATCATTCAATACGTAATAAGATTAACGAATTAGGGGCTGATGGTGCTTTAATCACAATTACTAATGGAGGAATATACCATGTTAGTCTTTGCGAAAAGGTATTTGCGACAGTACTCTCTAAGCTTTCAAACTTTGTTCCTGAGGGTGGAATTTGGATGAATACTCAAAGACCTGAGTGGAACGATGCCAATAATGCGTTAGTAGGTAACGGTCTTTCTATGGTTACACTCTTCTACCTAAGAAGGTTTTTAAAATTCTTCCAACCAATCTTTGAGGATACAGCAGCAGAGATCACCTTTTCTGAGGAGCTCTATACTTTCTTTGAAGAGGTGACAGCTACTTTTGAGAAATACAAACACACTCTTTCTAGTAAAATAAATGATACTGATAGAAAGAAAATAACTGACGTTTTAGGTTTGGCTGGGAGCAATTACAGAGATACAATTTATGGGAATGGATTTAGTGGAAAAAAGAAAACTGTATTTACAGCTCAACTTTTGAATTGCATACTATTGGCAAATGCTTTTTTGGAACATTCAATACAAGCTAATAAAAGAAATGATGATTTATATCATACCTATAATTTGATTTCTTATGATGATAAAACTATTCAAGTATCACCATTAAGCGAAATGCTTGAAGGACAAGTAGCAGTCTTAAGTTCTGGTTTTCTAACTCCTGAACAGAGTTTGAAACTATTGGATGCACTTAAAAAGAGTGCTTTATACAGACAAGACCAAAATAGTTATATTCTTTACCCTAATAAAAATCTGCCTAAGTTTTTACAAAAGAATACAATTCAAAAACAATCGGCAGAAAGTTCCTTGCTATTGAAACAATTGCTGGTAGATGGCAATAATTCAATAGCTGAGAAAGATGTTCTTGGCGAAATCCATTTTAATGGCAATTTCAGAAATACTAATGATGTAGAAAAAGCCTTACAGCATTTAGATAAAGGTTATCATGATCTCGTAAAAAAAGAAAGAATACTTATATTAAGCATATTTGAGGAGGTCTTTTGCCATAAAGAGTTTACAGGAAGATCTGGAACTTTCTTTGGTTATGAAGGCCTAGGTTCTATTTATTGGCACATGATTTCAAAACTATTATTAGCTGTTCAAGAAAATTGTAGCAAGTCTATTCAACAGCAAAGTAGTAAAGAAATTTCTACTTCATTAGCCGCACATTTTTATGACATAAACGAAGGCATTGGCGTACATAAATCACCAACTGTTTATGGGGCATTTTCAACCGATCCCTATTCACATACTCCAATGGGAAAGGGTGCACAACAACCAGGAATGACTGGTCAGGTAAAGGAAGATATTTTAACAAGAATGGCGGAATTGGGAGTGCAAATTCAAGCAGGAAAGTTAGTTTTTAAACCTTACTTATTGCATAAAAGCGAATTCTTATATGATAGGAAAGAGGCTCATTTCATTTCATTAAATGGTACTTCAAAAACGTTACCGCTTGAAAAGAAAAGTTTGGCATTTACTGTTTGTCAAGTACCAGTAATCTATACCATTTCACAGGCTAATCGAATAGAAGTGGTGTTTGCCAATGGGACTTCCGAAGTATTTGAAACATTAGAATTAAGCAAAGAGATAAGTATCGAAATATTTCAAAGAACGAATACAGTAGCAGAGATAAGAGTCTTTTTAACTGAAGGTCATTTGAAATAAATGAATAAACTATTTACCATATTAATATTCTTGTTTGTTGCATGTAGTCCACTCAAAAAGTCGGGACTGCATCCAAATTATATGACTGCCCGAAAGCTATTGGGCAATGTTAATTATCAAGCTATTTGTTATGGTGGATACAGAACCCAAACAAGAGATACAGAACCCACAATAGCTGAAATTAAAGGGGACTTAAAGATTCTGGCTGCTATCAATATCAAAATAATCAGAACATACAATGTCCATTATAAACAAACTGCTAATTTATTACAAGCCATTAGGGAGTTGAAAAAAGAAGATGCAAACTTTGAGTTGTATGTCATGCTTGGTGCATGGATTGATTGTAAAAACGCATGGACAGATAAAACACATATACGTAGTGAAGATAGCGAACGTAATCCTACTGAAATAAAGGAGGCTGTAAGATTGGCAAATCTATATCCTGATATTATAAAGATTATCTCGGTGGGCAATGAAGCAATGGTAAAGTGGGCATGGTCTTATTATGTGGATCCTAGTATTATTTTAAAATGGGTCAACTACTTACAGGATTTAAAAAAGCAGCAGCAGCTACCCAAAAATCTTTGGATAACCTCCTCTGACAATTTCGCCTCTTGGGGTGGGGGAGATAAAGATTACCATGTAGATGACCTGAATAAATTGATTAAGACTGTTGATTATATTTCGATGCATACCTATCCTATGCATGACACCCATTACAATCCTGCGTTTTGGGGGATAAAGGAAAACGAGCAACAATTGTCTGAGAAAGATAAAATAGACTCAGCAATGAAAAGAGCCGTCAATTATTCAATGATGCAATATCAGAGCGTTGTGAGTTATATGAAATCAATTGGTGTGAATAAACCCGTTCATATAGGAGAAACAGGATGGGCAACTCAGTCAAACGAACAATATGGAAATGACGGGTCGAAAGCGACTGATGAATATAAATCAGCAAAATATTACAAGTTGATGAGAGAATGGACAAACAAGTCGGGTATTACCTGTTTTTACTTCGAAGCTTTTGATGAAAATTGGAAAAATAGCAGTAATCCCTTTGGTTCAGAAAACCACTTTGGGTTGATTGATTTGCAATCCCAAGCAAAATATGCATTATGGGATTCAGTAGATAAAGGTGTTTTCAAAGGACTCATGCTTAGTGGAAAGCCAATCGTAAAAACATACAATGGTAGTGAAAAAGAATTGTGGTTGGATGTAAAAACACCCACTAGTATTTTAAAGAATTGGTTTTAAACTTTTGAAAAATGTCAAACGAAATTTCAAATACCACAAGAGTAGTTCCAATGGGACAAAAAATCGCCTTTGGTTTAGGTATGCTTGCCAACCAAATGTTTCCTGCCGCACTTGGCATTTTCATGGTAGTGCTGGTTCAAGATTTAAAGTTTCCAGCTTGGATGTGGGGTATTTTATTCTTTCTTCCCAGAATTTTTGATGCCTTTATCGATCCAATCATGGGATTCATTTCAGACAATACCAGATCTAAATGGGGTAGGCGAAGACATTATGTATTTATTGGGGCCATTATTATGGGACTTTCTTTTGTAGTAATGTGGCAACTGTACAGAGAAAATGGCGTTCACTATAATTTCATTTACTTTCTTTTATGGTCGTTTATTTTCTATTTGGGGCTGTCTATTTTCAGTGTCCCTTACGTGGCGATGGGTTATGAAATGAGTGATGATTTTCACGAACGCACAAGCATTATGGCCATCTCACAATGGATTGGACAATGGGCTTGGGTAATTGCCCCTTGGTTTTGGGTGATTATGTATGATCCAAAATGGTTTCCTAATGCAGATACTGCAACAAGAACATTGGCAGTTTGGGTAGGAATCATCTGTATGATATTGGCGATGATGCCTGCAATTTTTATCAAAAGCAAGTCTACTAAAAATGAAGTTAGTTTCTCGCCATTAACTATCCGCACCATTGGAGGTAGTCTAAAAGAGATTTTCCAAAGTTTCAAAGAGGCATTTAGGAATAAGCCTTTCACTAAGCTTTGCATCGCTACCTTTTTAATTTTTAATGCATTCAATACCGTTGCTGGTTTTACTTTTTTCATTGTTGTTTATTATCTTTTCAATGGGAATACGAGTGCAGCAGGCATTTGGCCAACCCTTTTTGGATGTGTAGGTGCGCTGTCAACGACTTTTGTTGTGATACCAATTGTGGCGCACATGTCTAAAATAATGGGCAAAAAGAATGCTTTTATAGCCTCGCAAGGTGTATCCATTTTTGGCTATATTTTACTTTGGTTTTTGTTTATTCCAGGCAAACCCTATATGTTTTTGTTTGCTTTGCCTTTCTTTTCGTTTGGCATTGGCAGTTTATTTACGTTGATGATGTCTATGACCGCCGATGTTTGCGATATGGATGAATTAAATTCCAACAAACGCAGGGAAGGCATTTTTGGTGCCATTTACTGGTGGATGGTTAAGTTTGGTTTTGCTATTGCTGGACTATTAACGGGTGTGATTATGTCATTGGTTGGTTTCAATCCCAATCTTCCGGTTCAAGTTGAAGGGGCAGTTACTGGTCTAAGACTTTTTTTCTCAGGGATACCCATTCTTGGAACATTGATAGCTATGTTGATTATGAAGAATTACGACTTGACTGAAGAAAAAGCAAGAGAAATAAAAGCAGCATTAGATATTAGAAAAAACCTACTTAAATAATAAGCAATGAATAATAGTTTGGCTAAATCGTACAAGGGGATTTTATCAGTTGCATTGGTTATCTTCTGCGTGTCATTTTCTTATTCCCAGAAAAAGTCTTCAGTAGATTCAATTCAAATAAAGGTCGAGTCGTTATTGAAAAAGATGACACTTGAGGAAAAGGTTGGGCAGATGAACCAATATACCGGCTTTTGGGAAGTGACGGGGCCTGCACCCAAAGAAGGAAATGCCAAACTGAAATATGAACATCTAAGAAAAGGAATGGTAGGTTCACTATTGAACGTGGAAGGAACTACCAATGTGAGAAAACTGCAAGAGATTGTTGTAAAAGAATCTCGTTTGGGTATCCCCCTTTTGTTTGGATTTGATGTTATTCACGGGCACAAGACCCTTTCGCCAATTCCATTGGGTGAATCTGCAAGTTGGGATTTGGATGCCATCGAAAAGTCGGCTCGTGCTGCTGCCGTTGAGGCTTCTGCCGTTGGTATCAACTGGACTTTTGCCCCGATGGTTGATATCACCCGCGATGCCCGTTGGGGTAGAGTGATGGAAGGTGCTGGCGAAGACCCTTATCTCGGTTCCAAGATTGGCATTGCTAGGGTTCACGGTTTTCAGGGAGATGATTTGTCTGCCTCAACTTCAATTATTGCTTGTGCCAAACACTTTGCTGGTTATGGTTTTGTTGAGGCTGGTAGAGAATATAACACGGTTGATGTGGGCACTTCTACCCTTTACAATATTATCCTTCCCCCTTTTAAAGCTGTTGTGGATAACAATGTCCGTACAGTAATGAACTCATTTAATGTGCTAAATGGCATTCCTTCTACCGGTAATAAATTCTTGCAAAGAGATATTTTAAAAAACAAATGGCATTTTGATGGCTTTGTTATTTCAGATTGGGCTTCGGGTGCTGAAATGATTCAACATGGTTTTGCCAAAGATTTAAAACAGGCAGCTCAAATAGCTGCCAATGCAGGTAGCGATATGGATATGGAATCTTATGCCTACGTAAATTATCTGAAACAATTGGTGGAAGAGGGAAAGGTAGATATTAAGGTAGTTGACGATGCAGTGCGTAGGGTGTTGAGGGTAAAGTTTGAGTTAGGTTTGTTTGATAATCCATATAAATATTGCGACGCTAAGCGTGAAAAAGAAACAATTGACCATCCTAATAGAGCTGCTGTTTTGGATATCGCCAAGAAATCTATTGTGTTATTAAAGAATGAAAGCAATATCCTTCCATTAAATAAAAATCAGCAAAGTATTGCGGTTATTGGCTCTTTGGCAAACGATAAAAACAGTCCCTTGGGCAATTGGCGTTTAGGTTCTGTTGATAGTACCGCCGTTTCGTTTCTGGAAGGCTTCTCAAAGTATAATGCCAACTACAAGTATGCTAAAGGAACCAATTTAGCCATTGGGAAAACGGCTTTTGGTAGTGACATTGAGATAAATGAAACCGATACCAGTGAATTTGTTGAAGCCATCAATTTAGCAAAGCAATCCCAAATGGTTATAATGGTTTTGGGGGAACACAGTCACCAGTCTGGCGAGGCGAGAAGTAGAACCAAGATTGGCTTGCCGGGTGTACAACAGCAACTATTGGAAGCCGTATATAAAGTAAATAAGAACATTGTTTTGGTGTTGATGAATGGTCGCCCATTGGCTATTCCTTGGGCGGCTGAACATATCCCTGCAATTTTAGAAACTTGGGAATTGGGTACAGAAACCGGCAATGCCATCGCGTCTGTTTTGTTTGGTGATTACAATCCTTCTGGCAAATTGCCTATGACTTTTCCTCGCAGTGTGGGTCAGTGTCCTATCTATTACAATCATTACAATACTGGCAGACCTAGTCCTAAAGGGGAGGTTTTCTGGAGTCATTACATAGATGAATCCGTAAAGCCTTTGTATCCTTTTGGGTATGGATTAAGCTATACTAAGTTTGAATATAGTAATCTAACTATCGATTCCTCTAATGCGAAAAACATAAAAGTGAGTGCCACCATTACCAACAACGGCAATAGGGTAGGAGAGGAAGTAGCGCAGTTGTATATCCATCAAAGTGTAGCAAGTGTGGTGCGTCCCGTAAAGGAATTGAAAGGGTTTGAGAAGTTTAGCTTAAAACCAAATGAATCTAAAACTATAACTTTTACACTAACTGATAAGGAACTTGGTTTTTATGATAACGAAGGTAATTATGTAGTAGAACCCGGTGACTTTGATGTGATGATTGGCACTAGTTCTCAAGAAGGGTTGGTTGGTTCTTTTACAAAGAAATAAAAGGATGATCTACATTCTTTTATTTCTTCTTTTTAAATCTAGATAATCCAAATAGTATATCAACTTAAAAGAAACTGTATTTAATTCGTTACTGTGTAAAGTGTTGCTTAGGTTTTTACTATAATCATCGTACACATTCGTATCGGACGTGCCAATAGCATTTTTCCAAGTAATAGTAAAGAAACTACCAGGGTTAAACTGCCAAGTATAAACCATATCTATGTTGAAATAGTTTACGTTGTAATCTGCTTCCGTACTTATTCCTGTAATATCTGTCAGTGTGCCATCTGTGCTAAGGTTCTTAAGTTGTCCGTTTTGCAGCTTACTCCAATAATGCCTTGCTCTAAAACTAATGCCCATCTTGTTGTTGAAATTATACTTGGCAGTAAGGATATTCTCTAGGCTTCTTACTTTGCGCAAAGCAAATATTACACTGTCGCCAACGTTTGTAGTATAACCCAAGCTATTGTTTTTCCACGTAATAGTACTCGACATATTTACCGAAAGCTTTTTGTTAAACCTATACTGTGTCCCTAAATCCAACTCATCCGAGGTTGATCCATTAGTATGGAAAAACCGATGGAAGATGCCCCCACTATAAGAGAACTTCTTAGCATCATTAGAATTTAGGTAAGTGCCTAAAAGCCAACTGCTAGGTCGTTTAAAGATGTATCCACTCGTGCGTGGCTCGTAATAATCGTGCTGCTCACCATCAATCTCTATTGCAAAGTAATAGGAACCTAACGACTTAAGCTGCCCGTTTATATTGCTGTTCAATGTTAATGCCTGATAGTCGCGCGGAATGTTGTGTTGCGAATAATACAGGTTCCAGTTAAAGTACATGCTATTGTAAAACGAATGTGGCTTTAACCATTTGTAACCAATATATAGGGTGTGGTCAAAAAAGTTATTGGTAGTAAAGTATCCCAAATCTTGATAAGTATATTTATTGTCCGAAAAGTCTTCTGTTATTACATAGCTAAGCTTCCCGCTTACTTTTCCCACGTTCAGTGTGTAGGCTCAGCCACCATTCTTGCTACCGTTAGCCGTATCGCCATACAGTTGGCTAGTTGATGCTTTGCCAGAGAAGTTCCATTTTATTTTCTTATCATATAAATCCCACAGAGCCGCTGTTACGTTGGCGTTATAGTCGCGACTATTGCGAGCAACGTTTGTATTAATAAGCGATATGCTAGAGTTATGCTTTAAGCTTTGGTCGAATACAAGAATGTTATAATTGGTTAACGGGCTAGTTTGCACAGAATACTGGTGTTTATTAGCATCTAGTATCGTAGCATATTGCGCATCTGTTACAGCATTCAATACTCCAATTCCTAATCCGCTTGCCGTTCTTCCGCTCACTTTAGTTGCGTTCACAATCCTACTTTGTGTGGGGTTAAATAGGATACTATCACCCGTAGGCAGGTTATTTACCACGTCGTCGTGGTGTATGGGCGTTCCGCCAATACGTCTGCTGTAAAATATATTTCCTTTAGAAAACAACTCTGTCCCTTCGGTAAAGAAAGAACGATACTCGTTATACTTCACCTCAAAAGGGGTAAGGTTAAGTATTAGGTTATCGCTTTGTACCTGACCAAAGTCTGGCACCAACGTCATATCCATCGTGAAGGCTTGGTTAATACCATACTTAACATCCATCCCCCCATTAAAGGTAGTGGAGGTATTAGATATATTGGGATTGTTATAGGGATAGTTGGTTATATCTGTAGAGAAGTAGGGCGAAAAAGAAAGGCGTATGGGCAGTTTAATATCCTTAATGTTTGTCCACAAGCCAAACTGAGCAAAGAAGGAATACTTAGTTTCGTCAACAGGATTCCACGTAAGGTTCTCACCAGCCTTCTTCCTTCGTCTAAAGATATTCATACCCCAATCCTGAATATTTTTATTGCTAAATCTGATGGCAGAGTAGGGGATACGGATTTCGAATGTCCATCCATCCTTAGCTATATTGGCAGCACTTCTATACACACTGTTCCAGCTTCCGTCCTCGCCAGTAGAGGAATATTTGGCGTCGTATTGTTCGCCAAGCGGGGTTACATAATAGCCAAAGCCATTAATCTTATCATTATAAGTATCGAATATTACCCCAACAAAGTCGTTAGACCCAAGTACATCCCTGCCAACAAGCTCGCTCGATAGACTGTCCTTGCTACCTTCGTGGCAGTAGCCACCAATGTATATAGCGTCGTCATCATATAATATTCTAACCTCCGTTCTGTTCTCTGGGCGTTCGGGTTTGTTATAGGTAGGTTCTCTTTCTACAAAATGATCTGCTACTGGCGCATTCTTCCAGTCTTCATCATCCAGATTGCCATCTATACTAATTCTTTTGGTAGCTCTTACAGCATTTAGTTTTTTGTGTACGGCAGAATCTGTTTGAGCCGTCAAATCAACATACATCAATAAGAAAAGAAATAGTAACCGTGTTTTCATTATGTTGCTTTTGTGAGATAAAAGTAGGTAGTAAAATACTTTGTCGGTAAACATTACACAATAGTGGTTAAATTAAGGGAGGAAGGTATAGTTATAGGTTATAAGCGGTAAGAGGAGAGAATTTAGATAATAAATATTAGATATGAGATGTGAAATATGAAGTATGAGTTATCAGAGATGTGTAGTCAGTGTCAATTCTCTAATCAAAAAAGTAATTACTATCTATTATCCTCTATCTCATAACTCACATTATACTTACTGCCATATCTCCAACTTTTATTTTGAAAAAACTTTTTATTAAAGCCTTTATTTTTCTCTTTAGTATGAGATAACACAAAAATTAATGACCCCTTAGGAGTTGAAGTGTCATATTTTACGCGTAAAAACATACCCGTTATTGCCAAAGAGCGTCTTTTTGGGCATAAAAACACTATTTGCAGAGCTTTAGTATTACAAAATGACGATAAAATTAGTATTTAGGGTAAAGAGAGATGAACTGTTTAATTTTTTTTGGGGATTATTTTATGGAATAAAACAATAAAAAAGAGGTTATCCTAAATTCTGTGTGAATAAACTTAACCACTAGGTACACAAGGAATTAGAAACACAAAGCACACAGGATATACTGAATTTGAACTATCTAAGAAGCTATTAGCATTTTAGAATAGCCTAGTGTCCTTTAAGTAAAACGCGACACCAAAATGCTATTAGTTATGCCTAGTGTATCTAGTGTAAATCCTTGTGGTCTTTGTGGTAAAATAACCCTTCTCCACACTAAATTTAGTTAAACCAAAAAAGAGTACAAAGGAACTCGTTTGGATAGTTATATAAAAAATTAAGAATTTCATTAATTCGTTTAATTTACTGCAAATACAGCGTATCTCGTTTTAGTCCTATAATTTAACAAACCCATCAATGGCTAATAATGCAACCTCTCCCAACATCTTATCTCCCCTTATCAATGTATTATTAATCTGTTACAGTGTTTTATTAATGTTTTATTAGTTAATACGACACCTTTTAAATCTGCATAAAGTCCAGCATTTACTATTATGAGACCCTATAAATCTGCATAAACCTATTTTATGCAGATTATTTTCACCTATAAATCTGCATAAAATGACTTTATGCAGATTGTTTTCACCCATTAATCTGCATAAAATGACTTTATGCAGATTATTATGGTAAAACATCTTAAATAACCCACCTATAAATCTGCATAAAATAGGTTTATGCAGATTTATAGGGTCTCATAATAGTAAATGCTGGACTTTATGCAGATTTAAAGTGGCACGCATTAACTTATTCTGAATTTATTTACGCTTATAAAGAACACTTATTTACTTATAAATCCTTTTATTTACCTTTCATTAAGGATTTAATTGCTTTAGTGTTGCGTTAATAAAAAAAATTCTAATACAATACGCTGTTAAACGATTGCAATTACACGCA
>JANYEX010000081.1 GCA_025359725.1 Chitinophagaceae bacterium
CAATGGTCGAAACAGTTTAACAAGGCGGCAAATGACCTGTATTCAAAAGCTGTTTCAAGTGTAAGACAGCCGATAGAATCATTCTTTAACTGAATCATTGAAAAAACGGATATACAGAGGGCTAGCAAGGTCAGGTCTACAAAAGGATTGTTACTTTATGTGTTCGGCAGAATCCCTGCCGCTTTCATTCGCTCGGTTTTTAACCCTTTATTCGAATTACTAACTAATACGTACCTTGCCCCCTTAACATGAGTAGGATTCTTATTATAGAAGATGAAGAGCGGGTGGCTAACCTGATAAGGCAAGGGTTGGAAGAACAGGGATTTGTTACTACTGTTGCCTCCGATGGTTTGTCGGGCAAGGAACTAGCCATTGCTAATCATTTTGATGTTATCATTACTGATATAATTCTTCCTAAAATGAATGGTATTGACCTATGCAGAGAGATACGTTTGCAGAAACCAAATGTACCCATTATCATGCTTACGGCACTAGGTACTACCGATGATAAAGTAGAAGGATTTGATGCAGGAGCCGATGATTACTTGGTAAAGCCCTTCGACCTACGTGAGCTACACGTACGCATCAGGGCATTGATGAAGCGTAACCAAAACAACAACCACCAAAGCTTTGTACTTAAATACGCGGGACTAGAGATGAACCTGCACACTAAGATAGTAAAACGCGACGAAGTAGAGATTTCTCTCACTCCAAAGGAACTAAAACTGCTTGAATACATGATGCAAAACCCAGAGCGGGTACTTAGCAGAACCGAGATTGCAGAACAAGTATGGGACACTACCTTTGATACCGGCACCAACTTTATAGATGTATATATAAACTACCTCCGCAAGAAGATAGACAAGGACTTTGAGGTAAAACTAATACATACCAAACCTGGGCTAGGCTTCATTTTCAAAACAAGTGCGCCATGAAAATAAGAACACGGCTTACCCTTTTGTTTACTAGTCTGGTGGCGGCTTTGCTGCTGGCATTTGCGCTTTCTGTTTATTATAATGCCTCAAAAGAAAGAGAAGAAGAGTATTTTAAATGGCTGAAACAACAGGCTACTACCAAGGCAAACCTACTATTTGATACTAAGGTTGCGCCCGATATGCTGCAATTAATATATAAGAAAGCCCCAGATGCGTTGTTTCAGGAAGAGGTGGTGATATATGATACTGCTTCAAATTTACTATATCATGATGCGGCAAATATTAATAAGGCGAAAGAGACGCGAGGGATGATTGATAGCATATTGGCACAGAAAGAGGTGCAGTTTTATGTGGGAAATGTGCAGGTAGAAGGGTTTTCGTACGAGCATAATAACAAACAATACATCATTACGTCTGCCGCTACCGATGGTTATGGTTTGGTGAAACAAATAGAGCTGCGCAATACGCTGATATTGTCCTTTTTGGCAGCAATAGTGGTAATACTATTTGTAGGAAGGTTTCTGGCTATGAAGGCATTGGAGCCTGTGTCGTCATTGGTGGAAAAGGTGGAAAGTATTACCGCAACTAACCTGGATTTAAGGGTGGATGAGGGCAATAGAAAAGATGAGATTGCGGCACTAGCCATAACCTTTAACGAGATGTTGGATAGGTTGGAGAAATCATTTGATGCGCAGAAACATTTTGTGTCAAACATATCCCACGAACTGAGAACACCCCTTACTGCTATGCTGGCAGAGATGCAACTAATACTGTACAAGGAAAGGGATATTACAGAGTATAAGGAAACGATTGTTAGGATTGTGCAGGACACTAGAAAGCTTATCAGGCTATCGAACAGCTTGCTCGATTTGGCTAAGGCAAACTACGATCAGACAGAAATATCGTTTAAAACCATCCGTGTGGACGAGGTATTATTGGATGCTCACAACGATGTTCTGCATAACAACACGGGCTATAAGGTTAATATTGTTTTTGAGAAGGAGATAGATAACGATAGTTTTATCTCGATAAAAGGGAATGAATACCTATTGAAAGTAGCCTTTGTAAACCTAATGGAAAATGGATGTAAGTTCTCCGCAAACAAGCAAAGTACTATCTTCATATCCTATAATGAGGGACATATAATACTGAGCTTTTCAGATAACGGGGTGGGCATTAGCAGCAAAGAGGTGAGCCAAATATTTACCCCATTCTATAGGGGCAGCAATAAGAAGTTTGCAGACGGTAACGGTATAGGTTTGTTCCTTACACAGAAGATAATAATACTGCATGGCGGCACTATAGAAGTTCAATCGTTAGTAGGCCAAGGTACAACCTTCAAGGTGATGCTAGAACACGAAAAGAGCAGAAAGATTGGGTAAAAAAGAAGATATTATTAGCTTAATAAAACAACATACGAAAACTAGTTCTGCACTTGCGTAGAGCGCATAATAGGCAAATCGGTAACCTTTACATAAGCTATGTTTTCTATATCTCTATTTGTTAAAAGAAGAAAGTAAGTGTTGCAAACCTGAATGGGATAAATATAAATCAACTGTTTCTCTGTATTCATAAAAATCTAAATCTTAAACTTACAACAACTCTCTATTTCAGTTTATTTATACCTTATTATTCTGTTAAGTTAATAAACTGATACCCAAGACACTCTATCTTGCGCCCAAATAAAAATGCTAACAAATGAAAAAGATTTTGTCTTTCGGATTGATGGCTGCAATCGCAATTGCCACAAACGCACAGAGTACACTAAAAGTAATTAAGACTTTTAAAATTGCCAGCCCAGGTGGTTGGGATTATCTGGCAGTAGAGCCCAACAGCAACAGGTTATATGTTTCTCATGCCACACAGGTAAACGTAATTGATAAAAATACGGGCGATTCTATTGGCGTAATTCCTAATACTACTGGTATTCATGGTATCGCATTTGTACCTGCTTTAAACAAAGGTTATACTACCAATGGGAAAACCAACAACGCTTATGTTTTCAACCTGAAGACACTAGAAGTTACTGGCACAATAGCAACAGGAGAAAAACCCGATGCTATTTTTTATGATGAGTCTATCAAAAAGATTGTAGTGTGTAACGGTAAGAGCAAAGATTTATCTTTTATCGATCCAGAAACTGATAAAGTAGTTGCTACAGTAGCGGTTGGTGGTGCGCCAGAAACAGCGGTAAGCGATGGCAAAGGAAAAGTGTTCGTAAACCTAGAGGATAAGAGCGAAATAGTAGCCATTGATGCAAAAAAATATACCGTATTAGCCCATTGGTCTATCGCCCCCGGCGAAGCACCGACAGGATTGGCAATTGATACAAAAACAAAAAGGTTGTTTGCTGCCTGTGGCGATAATAAATTATTGGTTGTAGTTAATGCCGAAACTGGTGCTATAGTAGATAAGTTGCCTATTGGTGGCGGTTGCGATGGCGATGCTTTTGATGCTTCAACTAAGAATATTTATACAGCAAATGGCGAAAATGGAACCATTACCGTTATTCATGAAGAAAGTGCTAATAAATTTGTTATAACAGAAACTGTTACCACAAAGAAGGGCGCAAGAACAATTGCTTTGGATGAAAAGACACATTTGTTATATACCCCAACGGCTGAATTAGAACCTAACCCAGGTGGTAAAAGACCTAAGCCAATTCCTGGAACATTCCAAGTATTGGTTGTAGGGAAAAACTAAGGATAAGCAGCATAATTAAAAGACAAGACATCTAGTAAAATAGGTGGAATGTTCTGCTTATATAAGGATTGATTTAATCTAGATTTTATATAAAATTGGGTTAAATCAATCCTTGTTTTTTAAATTTCTAATTGAATGAATCAAAGTAAAAACATTTGCCGTATTATTGCACTCTTCATGTGAAAACGAACATGAGGATTCTTTCTTAACTTACAGACTATAGGTATATTTCTACGCTTAACTACAATATTGAATCGGGATTTTGATTAGTTGTAGTTTTCTTTCCGTTATTTGCAAACTTAAATTTAAAAAATTAGATGAAAAATTCATCAGTTAAGCGTCTGTCGTTTTTGTTTTTATTGGCTGTTATTGGTAGTAGTGTACATGCACAATCTGTAAACATTGTTACAACTGCAGTTCCTTTTTTAAGAATCTCTCCCGATGCTCGCGCAGGTGGTATGGGTGATGTAGGTGTAGCAACTATACCTGATGCCAATTCAAACTTCTGGAATCTGGCGAAAGTTCCTTTTACTAAAAATGATAACTCAATCGGACTAACCTATACCCCTTGGTTAAATGATTTGGGTTTGAATGATGTTTATCTTTTAACCTTAGCTGGCTACCATAAAATAGATGAATTAAACTCAATTACGGGTTCAATACGTTATTTCAGCTTGGGAAACATTCAGTTTACTGATAATAATGGTAATAACTTAAACCAATTTACTCCTAAAGAATACGCCTTCGACTTCGGTTATGCTCGTAAATTAGGTGACCACTTAGGATTGGGAGTTAGTTTAAGATATATAGCCAGTAAGCTTGCTAATGGTGCAATTGGTGATAATGTTTATAAAACAGGAACCTCTGTTGCTGGTGATGTTTCTTTATTTAAGAATGCTCCAGGCGAAAATGGTGAAGGACTTAGCTGGGGTATTTCATTATCTAACTTAGGTGGTAAAATAGGATATACTAATGATGCACTTAATAAAGACTACATACCTGCAAACTTGGGATTGGGTATTGCTTACACCTCAGTGCCTAATGAAAGTAGTAGAATAACGTACGGTTTAGATGTAAACAAATTACTTGTTCCTGCTGCACCAACACTTACAGGGGTTGGTTCTGTTGATACGGCTAATTTAACTACTTACAAAACACAAAGCGTAGTTAGTAGTTGGTTTAAATCTTTTAGTGGTGGTAATCAAGTACAAACTTTGCAAGCGTCAGCAGGTATTGAATATGCTTACGAAGACCAGTTCTTTTTAAGAGGTGGTTACCATTACGAAGATGTTAGTCAGGGCGATTTAAAATACTTTACATTAGGGGTTGGATTAAAGTATAATGTGATTGATATTAATTTATCTTATATCTTACCATCAGGTAATGGCGTTACAAGAAATCCACTATCAAACACCCTTCGTTTTGGTATAGCTTTCAATTTGGATAGTGGTGCTGCAACACCTACTACCGCAACTGATCCTAACTAATAAATAGGACAGATAATATTTATACAAAAGAAAAACCTTACTACTGTAGGGTTTTTCTTTTTAAATCATACAATAATGAGAATAGGTTCTGGAGTAGATTTTCACCAACTGGTTGAAGGAAGAGATTTATGGATAGGCGGAGTTAAGATTCCCCACACAAAAGGTGCGTTGGGGCATAGTGATGCCGATGTGTTGCTACATGCTATATGCGATGCTTTGTTGGGTGCACTTTGTTTGGGGGATATTGGCGTACATTTCCCTGATACTTCTAGCGAGTTCAAGAACATTGATAGTAAGATATTATTAAAAAGAACCTACGATTTAATTACTAAAGAAGGCTATGCAGTAGTTAACATAGATACTACCCTTTGCCTACAAGCACCAAAGATAAAACCATACATCCCCGCAATGCAAGAAGCTATTGCCGACATCCTGAACATTAGCACAAAGGATATTTCCATAAAGGCAACCACTACAGAAAACATGGGGTTTGTTGGAAGGGAAGAAGGTTTGATAGCTTATGCAACAGCTTTGCTTCAAAAGATATAGTATCTTTTAAAACCTATCTATTTCTAGTTTAAGATTTTCTTTTAGTGTTCTTAGCAAAGGATAGTTCTGGGCTATTCTATCAAAGCGATCCTTACTGTTCATCTGCCTGACCGCAGGGGCTGTGTCCTTTTCCCCTTCGTTGATAAAGAAATCAAAAGTTAGCAGATTATTATAAAAATGCCTTTGCAGGTATTCCAACACGATGGTCTTTTCCTGCTCAATAAATTTTTGCTGAAGTGTACTATCCACCTTTACCACAAACGTAGAATCGTCCACAATCTCTAGCGTAGAAGTGGCAAACGCATTAGCCTGAGAAATTTTGTTCTCTTCCTTAAGCTTACTGGCAAAATGATTCCAATGGGGTTGCAGAGCTTCTAGTGTAATTGCTATCGGGTCTTTTACTTCCTGAATGGTGTATTTATCTCCATATTTACTACGAAGGGCATCCAAAATATTTCCCTTATTTGGTGGAGTAGCGGTTGCTGTTTGAATATTGGCTAGGGGCTGTGTTGCAGTATAAGCTTGAGGTTTGGGTTCTTGCACATTGCTTGTAGCAACAGCCGCCTTCTGTTGTACTGGTGGCTGCTTCTTTTCTTCCACCAATAACTTCCCTCCCGTAGGTACACTTGCTGCTGTTGGCATTGTTATCATCTGGATAGATGGAACTGGTTTGTAATTAATGGCTACTGGGCCGTCAACTCGTTTTTTTTTTACAATGTTCCCGTCTTGGCTAGTCAGTTGTATTGCCTGCTGCAAAAAGTTAAGTTTTATGATAACTAACTCTACATGTAAGCGTTTGTTACGCGCCATTTTAAAGTTAATCTCTGCCTCGTTCAGTATGTTTAGCGCACTAACCAAGTACCCAGCACTTACGCTTGCCGCCACGCTTTTATATTTTTCATCCATCCCTTCTACCACATCAAGGAGCGCAATGGCGCGGGCATCCTTACAGACTAAGATGTTTCTTATAAACTCGGCAAAGCCATTCAGCACCATATCTCCCTCAAAACCCTTCCTGTTTATTTCGTCGTAAAGTAGAATTGCCCCAGCCATGTCTTGCGCCAATAGGGCATCCAACAGTCTGAAATAATAATCATGGTCAAGGATATTCAGGTGTTCCAACGTATTCTGATAGTTCACTTCGCCATTAGTAAAGCTCACAATCTTATCCAGAATACTCAGCGCATCCCTCATGCAGCCTTCGCTCTTTTGGGCTATCACCTGTAACGATGCCTTATCAGCCTTAATATTTTCTTTGTCAATTATTTCTTGCAAATGCTCTACCGTATCGTTGGTCGTAATCCTTTTAAAATCGAATATCTGACAACGGCTCAGGATGGTGGGCAATATCTTGTGCTTCTCGGTGGTTGCCAAAATAAAAATGGCGTGGGCAGGCGGTTCTTCCAGTGTTTTTAGGAACGCATTGAAGGCACTGGCACTGAGCATGTGTACCTCATCCACAATATAAACTTTGTATTTTCCCGCCTGAGGCGCAAAGCGAACTTGCTCTACCAAGCTACGAATATCATCCACAGAGTTGTTACTTGCCGCATCTAATTCATGAATATTCATGCTTGCCCCAGCATCAAAAGAAACGCAGCTATGGCAGGTATTACACGCCTCGCCTTCGGGGGTTTGGTTGAGACAGTTTATTGTTTTTGCCAAAATTCTTGCGCAGGTAGTCTTGCCCACACCACGCGGCCCACAAAACAAAAAAGCATGAGCCAACTGGTTATTTTTGATGGCATTTTTGAGGGTGGTGGTAATATGGCTTTGTCCCACAACTGTATTAAAATTCTGGGGACGGTACTTGCGAGCAGAAACAATAAATTTATCCATAACAGGCTTGCAAGATAAGAAAATTAGTGATGAGTTATGAAATATGAGTGATGAGTTGAGGAATCGGTAATCGCTAGGAACGACAGTCGCAAGTAAGCAACCCGAGCTAGTGATTCCATCAACAAAAAAGCCCTCAATAACTACCAAGTCATTGAGGGCTTCTTATTCGGAAATCTGTTAACGGTCAACGGAAAACGGTCAACG
>JANYEX010000097.1 GCA_025359725.1 Chitinophagaceae bacterium
GGGTGAATGGTGGCTATCTTTTTCATGTTGTTGGTGGTGATGACCGTACTGAAAGCGGGAGTGCTATCCTCTTTGTTGGATTATCGTTTTGACGCGCAATGTTAAATCCCTTCTGATTTATTTGATGAAGTAGGGAATCCCTATCAATGAAACGAGGATGTGTTGTTGTTATTGCGCAAGCGGTAAAGTTTATTTTTTTAGGAAAGGAAAAGACTCTTTAGAGACGAGGAAACACGTTACAAAAATCATCAAGGTTGTCACGCTGAGCCTGCCTAAGCGCAAGCCGTTAAGCATAATATCGCCTTTAATTTTCTTTTGCCTCGCCTTCGACAGGCTGAGGCTGACAGACTGATACTCGATGTACATTTCCTTAATACAAGGTTGTCATATTGTAATCAATCCCCAGAAACTTCATCACAATCAAAAAGCCCCTGAAGTTTATACTCCAAGGGCTTTTCTTTTTGATTAAAAACAATAACTCTATTGAGAAGTCTGTTCGGTTGAATCAATTGCGTTTGATGGGTCATCGATAGCGCCCACGTGCTTGGTATCTACCTTGCGATATGCCCAAGCAAAAATTAATGGGAATACCCACAAACTAAATATCATGGCGCAGAGGATACCACCAATAACGACCCTCGCCAACGGACGGGAACTCTCTGAACCGATACCGTGAGAGATAGCCGCTGGGAAAAGACCGATGGCTGCCATTAATGCAGTCATCATTACGGGGCGTATTCTAGAATTTACCCCTAGCTTGATGGCTGCATAGAGGGTGTTGGCACTTTTTCCTTTTTTAATCATTAAAAGATTCTGCTTAAACACCGTTATTAGCAATACCCCATCCTGAATACAGATACCAAACAAAGCAATGAAACCGATGCCCGCCGAGATACTAAAATTCGTTCCGGTTATGTGCAAAGCCATCAAACCACCTACGATGGCAAAAGGTACATTCAGGAATACTAAACCAGCATCTTTCAGGTTGCCAAACATGGTAAACAACAGCAAAAAGATAAGAAGAAGACTAATGGGTACTACCTGAATCAATCGCTTTTCTGCACGTTTCTGGTTTTCGAAATCGCCCTGCCAAGCCATTGTGTATCCACGTTTAAGCTTTACCAATTTGTCAACTTTGGCTTGTGCCTCGGCTATTGTGCTACCCATATCCCTTCCCCGTACCGAAAATTTGAGCGCAGCGTAACGTTCATTATCATCCCTAAAAATAAGACAAGGGCCTGTCTTTTGGGTGATGGTCGCAATTTCTTTTATCGGTACTTTAGCCCCAGTTTGGGTAGGCACTAACAGATTGCCAATGTCGGCAGGCGTTTTACGAAATTCTTCTGGAAGGCGGATACGAATGTCAAAAGTTTTGATGCCTTCATATAGCGTAGAGGCAGCCAAACCGCCAATTGCCATTGCCACCACAGCATTTGCGTCTGCGGTTGCAACACCATACAGTGCCATCTTCTGCTGGTCGAGGTTTACATCTAGTTCTGGCTGTCCGATATTGTGTATCACGCCCAAATCCTCAATACCCTTTACATCTTTAAGAATATTGTTTACTTGGGTTACTTTATCTTCCATGTAATTTAGGGAATCGCCATAAACCTTTACACAGATAGAACCCTTTACGCCCGACACTGCCTCTTCCACATTATCCATTATCGGTTGAGAAAAGTTAAGGTCAACACCAGGAATACCCGATAATTTTTTATTCATAAGGTCTATCAATTCATCCTTAGTCATGTGTGGTTTCCATTGGTCTTGTGGATACAACATGATAGAGAATTCGTTATTGTAAAACCCTGCCACATCGGTTCCATCATCTGGACGACCAGTCTGAGACACTGTATACCTCACCTGAGGGAAGGTCATTAAAATACGACGCACTTTAGTAGAAATCTCTACCGATTTATCCAAAGAGATGCTGTAAGGTGCCTGAACACGCAACCATATAGAACCTTCATTCAGTTCGGGCAAAAATTCAGACCCCAAATATTTAAAAGAATAGATGCCCAATACCATTACAACCAAAGCCAATGGGATAACAATAAGACTTTTCTTGTAGCAAGCAACAAACCCTTTCAGCATAATTCCCGTAAGGTGGTGTACGAAAGGATTGTGTTTTTCATGTACATCCTTATTCAATAATATGCTAATCAGCACCGGAACGAGGGTTAGTGTGGTGATTAATGCCCCCAACAATGCAAAACCTAATGTAAAAGCCAAAGGCGAGAACATTTTTCCTTCAACCTTCTGGAAAGCGAAAATTGGAAGCAAGCCTGTAATAATTATCACCTTAGCAAAGAATATTGCCTTACCCAATTGTGCGCCGTTCTTTTTAATCAATCCAAGCTTGGCAATTTTATTAAAACGTGCCATCCCCAACTCTGCCGCCTCATGATCCAGTATTACAAACATACCTTCCACCATTACCACCGCACCATCTATGATAATACCAAAATCGACTGCACCTAGTGATAATAAGTTGGCAGACATCCCCATTAAATTCAAACAAATAAAGGCAAATAACAACGCCATTGGGATAATTAGCGACACGATAAGGGTAGTTCGCCAGTTGAACATAAACAAAGAAACAAGTAAGGTAACCAGTAAAATACCTTCTATTAAATTATGCATAACGGTGTGTGTTGCAAACTCAATTAGGTCTGTGCGGTCGTAATAAGGAACAATCTTTGTATCGGCAGGAAGTACTGTTTCATTTAATATATTAATCTTTTCCTTCAGCGCCTCCAAAACCTTTGTTGGGTTTTCGCCTTTACGCATCACGATTATTGCCTCGACCGCATCGGGTTCGTCGGATACAACCCGATTGCCTAAAGAATCTTTACCCGCACTACTTCTAGCTACCCAACCCAAACGAGGAACATTGGATATTTCCACTTTCGCTACGTCTTTAACCAGCACAGGAACGCCATTATTATTGGTAACAATGATGTTTTCTATTTCAGTAATGTCATTCAATAATCCGATACCCCTCACTACGAATGCTTGGTTATTCTGGATAATCATATCCCCACCAATGTTGATATTTGTTTTCTGAACGGCAGTGAACACATCTAAAGAAGTGATACCAAGGGAAGTCAATTTCTCAGGGTCAACCCGTATCTCGTAGGTCTTCGTTTTACCACCAAAAGCAGTGATATCGCCCACACCAGGCACTGATCGTAATTGGCGGTCAATCACCCAGTCTTGCATAGTCTTCAATTCCCTCACATCACGCACACTGCTTTTTAATGTATATCTAAAAATTTCGCCAGTAGGGCCTGTTGGTGGTTGTACCGAAGGGGAAATATTGGGGGGAAGGGTAGCATTGCCAAGTAGGTTCATCACCTGTTGTCTTGCCTGTGGGTCTTTAACATCATCATCGAAAATTAATTTTACATAAGATAATCCGAAGATGCTGGTAGACCTCAAACTAATTTTTTGCTGAACAGGGTTCATGGCAATCTCTATTGGAATTGTCACGAATTTTTCTACTTCTTCAGCACTTCTTCCTGGCCATTGGGTGATGATACTTATTTCTGTATTGGTAACATCCGGAAAGGCTTCGATAGGCATACTTTTAAAGGTAAAAATGCCTAAAATGAAGATTGCCAATGAGGCAAACAGGATGAAATATTTATTTTTTAGCGAGAAAGCAATAACGCTTTTAATAATCTTAACCATAATTAATAATTTAAATGCTTGAAAGGAAAATGGGTTAATTATTTAGGGCATCATATATCAGGATAGCTTCCGAAGCAACAACTTTATCACCCTCGGCGATGCCATTAGACAAATAAACCCTATCGCCTAGTTTACTTAGAACCGTAACGGGGGTAATATCCGCCGAACCTTTTCCGTTGTATTTCAAGACATAATACTGGCTATGATCGAACACCAAAGCACTTGCGGGGATGCAAATTGCATCAGAATTTTGTTGATTTGTAGCAACTACTCTTGCAAACATCTGAGGCTTCAATGCATAGTCTTCGTTGGAAACAACTATACGAACTTTTATCACTTTACTAGTTGGGTCTAGTACATTCAATATCTTACTCACCTTTCCAGTAAATACTTTATCAGGATACGAAACGGTAGTTATTTCAACAGGGTCGCCTAAGTGTATCTTGCCAATATTGCTCTCATAAACATTTGCCTGAACCCAAACATTCTTCAAATCGGAAATAGTAAAGATATTTGTGCCATTATCTGTTCTGATGGAAGTACTATTAGTAACATTCTTTTGAACTATAAAACCGCTTATTGGTGCTTTTATCACATAATTACCATCCGTATTGTCGCCATTTATTTTTAGGATACGTTTAGCCAAAGACAATTGCGCAACTGCCTGATCGTAGTTAGACTGAGCAGTTGTGACATCTAACTGCGATGCTAACCCACTTGCATACAAGTCTTTTTGTGCTTCCAAGTTCTTTTTAGCAACTGACAAATTTGCTTCGGCAGTAGTAAGGCTGCTGCTATAGTTAGCCATTTCGCTACTTCTAACAACGCCCAAAACTTGTCCTTTCTGAACATAATCGCCCAGTTGTACCTTTATATCCTGCACGACCCCACTAACCAATGGATAGATATTTACCTGATTGTCTTGATTAAAATCTACACTACCGGTTAGCGTAATGGCATCAACTAATTGGCATCTTTTTACCGTGTCTATCTTTATTGTTTTAAGGGTAGAATCGGGGATTATATACTTTGCCCGCTCTTCTGGCTTTTTGGAATCATTGCTCGAACAGCTTTGCAAAGCGATTAAACTAGATAACAATAACAACGAAACATTAATGTGCTTATTCATAAATAATAAATTTATTGATGGTGAATTATTTTTTTGATTAATTAAAGAAGTTTGCCCCTGTGTAGAAATTCAAATCTTCAAAGGCACTAACCCTATTGAATTGTATTGAATTAATTTGAAGGGTATTTTGTTTATACGAATCGTAGAAATCTAAGAAGTCTAAAAGACCAATATTCCTTATCTGATAATTGTGAAGCACCTCATTTTTTAATCGCTCAAAGTCTTTTGTGAAGGAAGCGTCTATTTTTTTGGATAATTTATCTTGGTCATAAGCTTTTTGTAAAGCCCTACCTATCTGTTCTTCCACGGTGGCAGCAGTACTTTGTTGTAAAGCATCATAATAGGCAATGGTAGATTTGGCAGACTTGATATTACCCTGATTTCTATTAAAGAAAGGTAAATCCATTGCAGCACCGATGGAATGGAAATCGTGTACATAACTACCTTGCTTGTCATAAGAAACATTTAAGGTGAGGTCGGGTGTTGCCAATGCTTTTTGATAATTGTAGTTCAGTTTGCTTATCTCTGTGTTTTGCTTGGCTATCAACAAATCAGTACGCGCAGCGTGTGCAGAATCTATCAGCACCGCCAATGGATATTTATCCGGACTTAAAGCGGCAACATTATTTGTATCAACAATAGGATCAATAAAAGAATTCTTGTCTTGCAGGACAAGTCGTAGCTCACTTTCTGTATCGTTAATCTGATTGATTAAGTCATTATACTCACTTTCAAAAGCGTATAGTTGCGCTTTAATTCGCACCACTTCCTTTTGAGAAATGTATCCCTTTCCTTCTTGTTTATTAAAAGCATCAACTACTTGTTGCAGGGCATTAATCTCACTAGTATATACGCTTGAAGATTGTTTGAGGTAATAAATATTGAAGAAGTCGGTACGCAATGTGTATTTCAGTGTGCGTATTAAATCGTAAAACTGATACTCAGCAAGCTTGGTATTGGCTTGTGCTATCTTTATTTGTTTGTTTCTTTTGCCCGCTAGCAATACAAGCTGAGAAACTGTTACTTGGTTCTCGGCATTGTTAAAAAAGTTAGCGTCGGGGTTGTGTAGCGGGATTATTGGCCCACGAGCAACAGATAAATTAGGGTTTGGAAATAATTTTGCTTGAATTTCCAAAGCCTTATTTACATCTATATTGTATTTCTGCGCCAACAAAGAAAGGTTCTGCCTGATGAAGATGTGTTCTGCACTATCAAGGCTTAGACGCAGGGTATCCTTCTGAAAAGTGGATGTTTGCGCCTTTAAGTGGATAAAAGAAAGTGCAAATACACAAGTGATGACTAAACCCTTAAGAAAGGAGTTGGGACGATTATAATTCATATAAGATGAGTTTAATACTTCGTGAAAACACTAAAGAAGTGAGAATGAATTTTATCAGAAACGATAAAAAGTGAGCCCGTTTGCAGAGAGGATTATTGTAATAGATGAATCATATACTATGATGGTTCAATCTCTAACTGAGATTAAAACTCAACAGAAGATAGCAATAAAAATAAAAAATTACAGTGAAACTAACCTACACAAAGAGGCAGTGTATTAAGCATTTGGTGGTTGGATGATTTCTCTTGAAAAAAGAAAGGTATAATTCTCATCTAACGGATACGCGAAAGTTTTCTTTTCTATATATTGGATGGGAACTTCTAATGGTTCATGAAAATTAAAAGCCTTAGGATTAAAATGTTTGCAATGCGAAGATTGTTTGTGTTGTCCGTCTTTCTGATATTCGGGGAAGAGGTCTTTGTGTCCTAATATTATTTCCGATATATACTCTACGGCAGAGTTTAAATCATTAAAGTTGCCGATATTATTTGT
>JANYEX010000053.1 GCA_025359725.1 Chitinophagaceae bacterium
TTGTTAAGTATATTAAGCCCTTTGGATAGTTTGAATTTAGAAATATAAATTCCCTCAGATTTGTATTTGTGCTATTGGAACACGACCGCGTATATTTGGTTAGACTTTTAATAATCAACAGTTTATTAAAATATACGCGGTGAAGAAAAAGAAACCAGTAGCTCATATTTAAGAGTTTTGCGTAACCATCAGAGACTTCAATATGTTCGGACTATTTAAAAAGACAAGTTGGAAAATAAACAGCAAAGCATTTGACTTTTTTGATAAACTCTTCAAACAATTGCCAATTGAATTTAATTTTTTATCACAGGGACTTCACAATGGACTTTACAGAAGTTTCTCTGTAAACCATTCAATGAAAGAAAACCACTATTCAATCGGCTTTGACCCTTCTCAATCAGATAAGTCGATGGTAAAAGGAAAACAATTTCAATTACAAAACATTTTAGTCATTCAGAATGGCGATAAATTCAATCTTAATTTAACGGTCTATGAAGGGCTTTGGGTTGGTTTTGAAATAAAAAAAATATTTTAGACTTCACAGACTTTTATTTTGACCTTTCACAACTTCACAATGATAAAAGCAAGTTTGGAGTTGACAATAAAATAAAAAAAATAGTTAACGGACTATACTCAACAACTTTAGACCTGAATAACCTTAGCGAATTTGAAGGTGACGGCAAATGGTATATCAAATAAAGGATTTAGAAGACGGCAACTATATTGCAATTGACAAAAAAGGGCAAGTGTTTGTATTAATTCATGACCCTTTCAAAATTGAACTAATTAACAAATCAATAAAAATATTTGTGGATGACGTTAATGAAGGGCGTTTTAATTTTGAAAAGTACTTTAGTGGACAGCATGGCTAAGCATAACAAAAGTGTTTAGGAAAGTGCCTGCATACGGAAGTAATTGAGTAATTCTGCTTCCTTTTAGCAGTAATTTCGGCATACCTAAACTATGGGGCAATAGAGCAAGAATTTGGTAATTGTTATCGGCAGGCGGAACATTCTTGTCAAGCCTACACTTGCAAGCAACTTTAGTTGCTAGTCTCTATGAATCTATGTGCCGAAATAAAAATGCAGGTTTAAAACCTTAATATCTGTACTTCTGTACGTCTGTTTGCTTGATGTTCTGCTTCTGTACAAGGGACGCCGTCGCTACAACCATTCAGTAACATTGTTTCGCCATAACCCTTTGCTATCAAACGTTTGCGGTCTATGCCATGCCGAACAAGGTAAGCTACTGCCGACTTGGCTCTTCTATCTGCTAGGTTAATGTTGTATTCATCGGTACCACGAGAATCTGTATGAGAAGACAACTCTATCACCATCGTTGGATATTGCTTCAATATATCTACCAAAGTATCCAATATCAAGGCAGCATCGGGGCGTATATTGTCCTTGTCAAAGTCGTAATGAATATTATTAATCCTAAATCTATCACCTTCATGCAGTGTAGTTAAAGCATCAGCCAAGCGATAAACACGAGGTTTGGGTTTGACACCAGACTGGTTATCGAGGGGTATTATTACCCGCATAGTATCAGCATTTGCATTCTTTGTATCAATGGCAATAATGCTGGAATAATATCCTTTCTTGGTGGCAGTAATGGCATAAGGGGTTGCATTCTCTGCTTCGTGCCATGTCTTTCCAATCGTGTTGGTTACCTGATCCCACTTATGATCGTTGTTAATATTCAATGTCGATAGTGCCGCAGCTTCAATAGGTTCCTTGGTAGCATTATCTATAACGGTGGTTTCTAAAACTAATGGTCTACTGGTGCGAAGGTTGAAAGAAGACGAAGCCGTTATAAATTGGTATATATCATCATTGCCCATTCCCCCTTTTCTGTTAGAGGCAAAGAAACCGCTAGTGTCATCCTTAGCTACGTAATAAAAGTCGTCGCCAGATGAATTTAAAGGGAAACCCATATTGACAGGCTTAGTCCATTTGTTCTTTTCGCCAGCGGCTACAAACAAATCATACCCTCCCATACCCACATGACCTTTACTAGCAAAGTATAGGTTGCCATCAATACCTATAACAGGAAATGCCTCATCTTCCTTTGTGTTAATGGTTGTGCCACAGTTTTTGGGTAAGCCCCAATTGCCTGTAATCAAACGTTCGCAATACCAAATATCAGTGCCGCCAATACCCTTAGGCATGTCGCTAGTAAAATATAACATACGACCATCTGTACTCAACGCAGCATGACCAACAGAATAAGCAGCAGGATTATTATATGTAAAAGGAACAGGCTTGTTCCATTGACCAGCTTTGTTTTGAGTTGATAGATAAAGTTCTAGCCTCCTAGTAGCATACTTTCCTTCTTTATTTTTACTATCAGCTTTATCTTTAGTAATATTCTCACTACCAGTATATGTGACCGTGAAATAAATACTATCGAAATTACTGCTAAAGACAACAGGTCCACTATGGTAATCGTACGAGTTAATTACTGGGTCATACTCATGTATCTGATTAGTAAATGGGTCGTTGGGGGCATTACTAATTGAATATATCTTCTGAAAGTAATTATCTGTCCAGCCATAAAGAGCATCCTTGAAGGTCTTCTGAAAGAAATTCTTTTTAGTATTCCTCAAGCTATCCGATACAAATACCACACTATTGGTAACGGGATTATACACAGCACCCCAATCCGACTTAGTAGTGTTTAAGTAAGCCATGTTCTCTATTCTGTAATCATTGGGATGACTAATCCAATAGAGCGCACTATCGCAGCCAGCTATCTTGTCGGTAACATCGGTTGCGCTATCCCTTTGTTGGTATTGGCGGTATATCTCTTTGGCGGCTTCGTATTTACCATTACTTTTTAACATATCTCCAAAGTATAACCACTCTTTTGCCTCAGTTCCAGGAAGTGTTATCAATTTGTTGTAGTACTTCTCCGAAGTTTCGTAATCATTCATCTCTTTGTAGCAAGAGGCTAGGCGAGAGAGTGTTAGTTGGTCATTATTATTCCTTTGATAAGCTTTTTCGTACAACTTAGCAGCAATAGCATATTGGTATCTTATGTAAGCTTGATTTGCATCGTTGAGTACCCCTTTGGTATCTTGGGCAAATGAACCAATGGCGATGAGTAAAAAGAGAATAATTGATAATTGATAAATGACAATTGAAGATAAACTCCAATTGTTTCTATTTTTAAACCTAGATGCTATAAGTATTCCTTTGTTCAATGCTGTTATGTTTTGTAGTATTTATTAAAAGTAGCGTGGGCTTTTTATACGATCTGCATTTGTTTCATTAGGAAATAACAGACCTACACTTATCTCGTGCGATCCTGATTGATAGCCATATAACCCACTGGTAATGAAATCATAAGAATACCCAATCCTTAGTTTATCAGTAGCAAATAACTCTGCCATCACTGATATTGCCCCACTCTTGTTTAAATCTGTTGCCACCGCTTTCTTTTGCCACAAAGTAACAGCAGTCCGGTAAGAAGCACCTACCCAAAGTTTCTCAGACAACAAAGCTAGTAAGTTTAAATCGAGACTACTAGGGCCATGAAAGTCTTCTTTAAGCATGATAGAGGGCTTTAGCTTTACATTATCCGACATGCTTACCAAGCCGCCAACACTAAGGTAGGCATGTGTAGATATATCTTCTGATGAAGAAACATTTGTATTGTTCAGATAGATAGCCCCATTGTTATACAATGAAAATAAATTCAGGAACGAAAGACTAGCATAAAAATTAGAACTAAAGTAATATAACCCCACCTGTGCATCTGGTTTAATAGTACTTTGCTTTCCCGTAGGAATCTCTGGATCATTTGCATCCACGGCTTGCAAGGCA
>JANYEX010000110.1 GCA_025359725.1 Chitinophagaceae bacterium
GTGTAGTAAGTAATATAGCTAAAGTATCGGCAAAACCCATGTACATCGTAGATGGCTATTTAAGCGGCGGCGCATTGGGGGTAATGCTAAGTCTGTTTATTTATGGTTTTGCCCTTCAGTATTTGTGTAGTTTGGCAGAGAGTTGGTTTGGAGGCTACTTCTTAGGAACCGCAATTATGTTTAACGGTCTATTCTCCATTTTTTGGCGTGGACTTTCCTTTGAATTTATTTTGAATTCAGTGCTATACTCCCTGCTAACCATGTTTGTTATACAACGACTACTATATACCTATGACTTCTTAGAAAAAATACATGACGATTCTCCACATAGTGCCATCTTATAAACCCGCTTATGTTTATGGCGGCCCAATATATTCAGTTAGTGCTTTGTGCGAAGTGCAAGCTGCTAATGGCAATGAGGTTTTAGTTTTTACCACAAATGCAAACGGCGCTAAAAATTTAGATGTAGTTCTTGAGAAGGTTCACTATACAAATAAAGTAAGTATAATTTATTTTCCAAGAATAACTGGCGACCATACACATGCCTCACCCAAACTTTGGTTTGCTCTTTTTAAAAATTCAAAAAAATATGATGTTGTACACCTACATAGCTGGTGGAGCGTTTTAATGATGGGCTGTGCATGGATTCTTTGGTTAAGAGGAGTTCGGTTTGTTTTTTCACCTAGAGGAATGTTTTCGAATTATTCTTTTAACCACAATATCAATCCAATAAAAAAAGGAATATTCTTTGGATTACTATCTAAGCCATTTTTAAAAAACCAAATTTTCCATGCTACAGCTCAATCAGAAGAAAAAGAAATAAAAGACCTCTTTTCTAGAGATGCTAAGGTATTCACGTTACCGAATTTACTAAACTTTCCAGAATTATCAGTTGATTCTATTGAAAAGCGTCATTCAGAAAGCTCTGCTAATCTATTGTTCATTTCTAGAATTGATAGAAAAAAAGGGATTGAATTATTATTAAAGGCAGTTCAGCAACTTAAACTTTTACATGTTCGAGTTAAACTCACCATCATTGGTTCGGGAAGTGATGACTATATAGATGAATTAAAAAATTTAGCTAATTCCTTAGCTGTTTCAGGAAATATTATCTGGAAAGGAAGTGTTGAATGGAATGCAAAATTTGATGACATCCTTGCCACTGACATTCTTGTTTTGCCTTCTTACAATGAAAATTTTGCAAATATCATTTTGGAGACATTATATGCTGGCAGACCCGTTATTGTTAGCAAGTACGTTGGTTTGTGCGATTATGTAAGTACCCACAACATGGGCTGGGTAATAAATACAAACCCAGATAAGATAGTAGTTTCGGTAAAAGATTATATTTTTAATAAGGAAGAATGGCAGTCGAAAGCTTTGCAAATGCACAATCAGATAAAACGGGATTTCAATTCTGAGAAACTTGCAGAGAGCTACATTAATCAATACAAACAAAGTCTTAATCTCAGCTAATTGACTAAGCCCGTTTTCAGTTTTATTGTTTTATCCTACAACGAAGAGTTCCATCTTCCTCGTTTGCTGGCTTCTATAAAGCCATTGGATACGTCTGTTTTTTTGCTTGATTCTGGAAGTACAGACAACACCATCAATATAGCAAATGAGTTTGGCTGCATTATAAAAACAAACCCCTTTGTAAATCATCCGAAGCAATGGCACACCGCCCTAACTACTTTTGACATCAAGACACCGTGGGTTATTTGTCTCGATTCTGACCAAGTAGTTTCTGAAGAATTACTTGCCCTTTTGAAAGCGTTTAAGGATGAGGATTACAGAGATATTTCAGGTATTTATTTCAATAGAAAAAATATTTTTAAAGGTACATGGCTACAGTATGGTGGCTATTTTCCTCTTTATTTGTTGAAGATGTTCAAATATGGTGTGGGGTATTCTGATTTGAATGAGAATATGGATCATCGGTTTATCGTTCCGGGCAAAACTACTATTTGGAAAAAGGGATATTTGATTGAAGAAAACATTAAAGAGAACGAAATTTCATTTTGGATTGCCAAACATAACCGCTATAGTGATTTGGTTGCCCAAGAAGAGTGGGAAAGATTGCAACAGTTGAGAACACAGACCTTAAAACCAGATTTGTTTGGTAGTCCAGATCAAAAAAAGGCATTTTTAAAAAGTATTTGGTGGAAGATGCCTCTTTATGTCCGCCCATTTATTTATTTTATCCATCGATATTTTTTTCAATTGGGTATTTTAGATGGCAAACAAGGTTTTGTATTCCATTTTTTGCAGGCATTTTGGTTTAGGCTTGTGGTGGATATTAAAATTGATGAGATAAGAAAAAAACATACGCTTGAAAACCGATCTTAGTAAATACGACAACTCTTGGTATCAACCAGGTAGGGCAATAAAACGCTTGCTTTGGATTTGGGCAAATGCTGTTTTCTATAATAACGGTCTTGCCTTGTTCAATGGTTTTAAAATTAATTTGTTACGACTTTTTGGGGCTAATATTGGGGTTGGTGTAGTTATCAAACCTTCCGTCAGTATAAAATATCCTTGGTT
>JANYEX010000111.1 GCA_025359725.1 Chitinophagaceae bacterium
CTCATATTTAAACCTGAGGGAGCCTTTTCTTTTATTGTAACCCAAACTATTTCTTTGCAAACAAACCTTTGATGTCTTTTACAGATTCTTTTCTTAACAAAAGCATTGAAATTACTACCCCTATTCGTGTTCTGGCTCCAATGCCCAATGTTCGGGAGAACGCCATAATGCAGATAACAGTAATTCTCGCATAAAATAAAACTCTTTAGGAAGTTTATCATAGAGTTTTGCAAATAACCCTTCGTGAGAAAGTAGTTCTTGTTTCCAAGGTTCACGGGCTATAGTCATAACTTTAGCAAAGTCTTCTTTAGTGAAATTTTCTATTCCTGTCTAGTCTATGTCTTCAAAGCGAGGCATCCAACCAATTGGTGATTTACAGCACTTGCACCACCATGCACACGTTGTACTATCCATTTTAATACACGCATATTTTCACCAAAACCTGGCTTTAATAACTTGTCAGCTCAGCTTTAGCTAGTGAAGTTTCTTTAGCTCTAAATTTTGTTTCCTGTGTCATAACTTTAAATTTTATTATTAACTAATGTTTTTTTGCTGTATTGAACTCTTTAATGTGTGTCTTTAAATATGGGTGCAAATTGCTAAAGAATAGATTGGTACAAAGTGCCTTTCATCAGAAGTGTTTACTTTTTTTACTGATTCTAATCAGGTTTATAAAAATCAGTTCCATCTACGCACGTGTATGTTCATTAATAAAGGCTTTTTTGTTTTCTCCAAACTTTTTAAAGGAACAAGGGATAAAGTATTTTTATCTTAAGAGGTATGGTTATATTTGATTGATTCATTTTTGAAAAGATAATTTTATCAATTGTTGAATCAATAAATTTTCACTCATGGCAATTCAAAAAAGACTATAGTATTTGGCGGTCATACAATTTCGTATAACTATGATGATGCAAAAACATGGTCAGACGAAGACGAAGCACTAGAACAGGTTTATGTAAAACTTGTTAGAAGCGAGGTGGAAATGCACGATATGATGTATAAATCAATCATGGAATATGCCCCCATAGACAAAGAAATTAAGGCTGCAAGAGAGTTTTTGATGCTAGCAAAAGATTTATCGTCAGAGGCAAGAGAGGAGGCAGACAACTTGATGGATAGTTTTATGAGTGCGGAAGAAGATACTTATGATAGAAGTATTCTTACGGAAAAAGTAAGCACTGCCGAGAAGGCTTTTGCAGAATACTATACAAAACTATCAAGTCTTGAAGTAGGAATTAATGATGTATCAGCGTTTGTAAATAAGTACAATGAGCTTAGTGAAGATTATGCTATGTGGGAAGAATTGTCGGATATAGAGATGATTCACACAAGGAATTATGAAATAAATTCGATAGATGTATGTTCATTTGATGATGAGACAGAGCGTTTTAGATCATTTGTGAGCGTTCATAAAGACCATAGCGACGGTATAAGCCGTATGCAAAATGATTATGTATTGGACTATAATATCCTAATGTTACAAACTGAAATGGAATATGGCATCTGGAATGAATTTGTAAAACGGTTAGACCTGCTTACAAAGATGGTTAAAGTAAAAGTGCCACCTATTATTTCGGATGAGATGAATTTGAATTAGAAAATTGTAGGTTTTACGTTGCTAAGAACTCTTTATCCGAAATCAATTAACGATTGGATATACTCAACACAATGAGGTTTGCTACAAAAGCACCAATAAATTACCACATAGCCACATAAGAAAAAGAAAGATAAGCAACGTTGCACTCATAGTTCACATAGATTTAAGCTTGCTAAATGTTTTTTTGTGTGTACTTATGTAAACTAATATCAAATACTATGTGCCTTATATGACTATATGGTAATTTTTTTATTGTTGCAAAGCAGAATGTGTTTAGTATACATTTGCTGCAACACCAAACATAAAGGGTGTAAGTAATTATGACGTTTGATGATTTAAATTTAAATGCCCCGCTCAGAAAAGCCATTGCCGATCTTGGATATACGCATCCCACAACTATACAACACAAGGCGTTTCCGGTAATCATGTCTGGGCGAGATATGTGCGGCATTGCACAAACAGGTACAGGTAAAACATTGGCATATCTTTTACCCTGCCTTCGTTTATGGAACTTTACAAAAGATAAGAATCCACAGATTTTAATAATAGTGCCCACTCGTGAATTAGTAGTTCAAGTGGTAGAAACCATAAAAGCAATTAGTAATTATACGAGCCTGAGGGTTGTAGGAGTATATGGGGGGGTAAACATTAATACGCAAAGACTGGCGGTTGAAGACGGGGTAGATATTATGGTTGGCACACCAGGTAGATTGATAGATCTTATTTATGATGCTTCTTTTAAAACTAAAAATCTCAAGAGATTAGTGGTTGATGAAGTCGATGAGATGTTGAACCTCGGCTTCCGTACACAATTAAAAAATATACTAGATGCTTTGCCCGTAAAGCGTCAGAATTTATTATTTTCTGCAACGATGATAGAGGAAGTTGAAGAATTGATAAATACTTTCTTCAATGCTCCCGTTACCGTAGAAGCTTCACCAACAGGAACGCCATTAGCTAATATTGATCAGCAGGTTTATTATGTTCCTAATTTTTATACCAAGGTTAATCTATTGAAGATGTTACTTACGGCAGATACTTCAATGACAAAAGTGTTAGTGTTTGTAGCTACGAAGCAAATGGCAGATGAGATATTCGTAGAGTTGGAAAATGTATTTCCAGAGAGAGTGGGTGTAATACATTCCAACAAACACCAGAATCATCGTTTGAATACGGTGATACAATTTCAGGAAGGGAAATGTAATTTTTTGATTGCAACCGACATTATTGCCCGTGGTTTGGATATATCGGAAGTAACACATGTAATAAACTTTGACACGCCCGAGGTCCCAGAAAGTTATATACATAGGATTGGACGAACAGGCAGAGCAGACAAAAAAGGAATTTCCATAACGTTTACCACGGAACGAGAAAAGGAAAACTTGGATAGGATTAAGGAATTGATGAACTATAAAGTGCCAGAAATCTCTTTGCCTGAGAACTTGGTAATATCTGATGTACTAACCGAGGATGAGAAGCCCAAGGTAAAAATGAAGACTTATTTGGTAAAGCCTCCAAAGAAAGAAGCAGTAGGGCCAGCGTTCCATCAAAAATCGGCAAAGAATAGCAAGGTAAATAGCAAGGTAAGCCATAAGGATAAGATGATGAAAAAGTATGGCAAACCAATAACGAGGGGAGCGAAGAAGTAGTGATTAGTATTCACTGAGACGAACTAATTATGTCTAATAACTCTTAACTAACAACTAATAACTAAAAATGATTTACAGAAAATTAGGAAAAACAGGTTTAAATGTGTCTGCCATTAGTTTGGGAACATGGCAGCTAGGTGGCAAATGGGGTGATGATTTTAGCTTTTCCAATGCAGATAAGATATTGGGGGAAGCTGTAGATAATGGCATTAACTTTATAGATACGGCAGATGTATATTCTGATGGTAAAAGTGAAAAGGCCGTAGGTAAATTCGTTCGTAATCGCAGCGAAAAGATATATGTTGCTACAAAATGCGGAAGACAGTTAAATCCACACGTTAGTAATGCCTATCAACCTGAAGTTTTGAGGAAGTTTGTAGAGGATAGTCTGAAAAACATGGGACTAGAAACTCTCGACTTAATACAACTACACTGCCCACCAACAGATGTTTATTACCGCCCAGAAATATTTGAGTTATTTGATAGATTGAAAACAGAAGGTAAGATTCAAAATCTTGGCGTAAGTGTTGAACGGGTAGAGGAAGCCTTAAAAGGGATAGAATATGATAATGTTACTACTGTCCAGATAATATTTAACCTCTTCAGGCAAAGACCCTTAGAGTTATTCTTTGAGCAAGCTGAAAAGAAGAATGTTGGGGTGATAGTCCGCGTTCCACTAGCGAGTGGCTTGCTTACTGGTAAATTTACAAAAGAATCCACCTTTACGCAAGGTGACCATAGAAACTATAATCGCAATGGGGAAACCTTTGATAAAGGCGAAACCTTTTCTGGCATTGATTATAACACAGGGTTAGAAGCAGTAGAAGCATTGAAAGCCATTTTCCCTAATCAACACAATCTAGCACCAATAGCGTTAAAGTGGATACTTCAATTTGATATGGTAAGTTGTATAATTCCTGGTGCCTCTAGACCAGAACAAATACAATCTAATCTGGAATGTCTTTCATTGCCAGACTTTACATCAGAACAGCTAGCCGCTATGCAAGATGTTTATGAAAAGTATATTAAAAAGGAAGTGCATCAACTTTGGTAGAGTTAGCATAAGTAAAGTTTGCTAATTCTACCAAACTCAAAACTTACCACCTATTACTTATTACTATAACTAAATGCTTTATCAACAATCTTCTTAGCTAGCACAAATACTAAATAAGCAAATAAGGGAGCTGCCACTACATCTATTGTATAATGAACGTGTTGTATCAATACCATTACCCCAATAAGTATGGTTGAGCACAATGCTAATGCTTTCTCCCATCTTTTTTGAAGACATAAGAACATAATGAACTGAGTGGATGTATGCCCTGAATAAAATAAATCTTTGGTGATAAATGGGCCTCGGTAAAACGAATTGGATAGTGGATCTTTTAGCAGAATAAGTCCTCTTGGGGCATCTAGTGGCACTGCCGAAATTGTTATTATTCTAGAAAGGGTAAGAAATAAAAAGCTCCAAACAAACAGCGTGAAAGTGTAGGGGTTTTGCAAACAACGTACAGCCATCAACACTGCCATTGACCAGACAACAATAAAAATAGGTACTGATAAATTAACAGCAGGTAGCCATTGTAGAACAATGTCATTTAATACAGTTCCATTTCTTTTTTCAATTATATCAAAAAAGGCTGGTAAGGTACAAAGGGTACAAACAGAAAGTAAAAATCCCACTACTAGTATCAACGTAGTGTTACGCTGCTTCCATAGGGTTTTCCATGAAAACTTGTTTATTGATTCGCTCATATAAGATAAAAGTAATGTAGTAAGCTTGGATTTGCTAATTGTAACAAAGAAGACACATTAAGAAAATAATGTGAATATGTTTACCGTATAATAATTTCCTTTGTAATAATTAACTACAGAACTATTTTGCCTTACTAGGCTTAAGACCAAAATAATCTTTGTAGCATTTAGAGAAATAAGACATCGAATTAAACCCTAATGATGTAGCTATTTCTTTCATAGGCATTGCTCTATCACTAAATATTAATATTCTTGCTTTCTCAAGTCTTCTGCTAAGTAGATAGTTAGCCGTAGTAACGCCAAACGTATTCTTGATAATTCTGTTCAGCGTACTTTGGCTAATACCTAAATCCTTAACAATATCAACAATGTTTATATCAATACCTGTGTTGATACTCTTATCAGAAATCTTATTTAGTGTCTCAATGATGTTTGAGTTACGGGAAGAATGCGTCTCAAAAGGAATCATATTTTCGATAAGTGTCTTCTGCCTACTCTTCTCAATTATGGTTAATAAATTCTTTATCTTAAAGAGAAGGTTCTTCAAATCAAATGGTTTTACCAAATAATCATTCGCGCCCAAACGTAAACCTTCCGCTATTATTTCTTGGGATGACAGAGAAGACATAATTATTACAGGAATATGTCCGTACTCTTCATTATTCTTTACACTCTTCAAAAAGTCGAAGCCACTCATGGTACCCGGCAACTTGATATCCAACAAAATTATGTCGGGTTGGTATGATTTGCATACATCTAAACCTTCTGTTACTTCTTCTAAGGTTTTAATTTGAAAATCTGTTTCCAACAACTTATTTATTATTTGCTGAAAAGCCTCGGAATCTTCTATTACTAATACTTTCTTCTTTTCTTCCATTATTTTTTTTAACAAGCGTATATCTAAATAAGTTGTAGAAAATCTAAACTCTTTAAAAAGACATATTGACAAAGCTAACTTAATTTCTTTGAATATAAGCTCAATTAAACTTTTTTTCATGGTGCTAAAACTTCGAATAAGCCCTTTTAATTAGATTATACATTAAAAATCTATTCAAAAAGTCTATTAATGAATACACAATTAACCAATGTTCATTATTACATAACACACTACTGTAACCCCAAGCTTTACTTTTGCCAGTAAATATTTTTATATGAAACAATTGTATGGTCTATTAATTACTGCTCTATTGTTGCAATCTGGTATTGCGCAGACAAAGTCGTTAACAAATAATGATATCAAGCGCCCTAAACTTGTTGTAGGTATCGTTGTAGATCAGATGCGTTGGGACTTCCTTTACAGATATTATAGTCGCTACGGTAATACAGGGTTTAAGCGTTTACTAAACAATGGCTTTAGCTGCGAAAATACTTTTGTCCCTTATACGCCTACTGTTACTGCTGCTGGGCATACTTGCATCTACACTGGTTCTGTGCCTGCTATAGATGGAATTGTAGGTAATGATTGGTATGATAAGTTATTGCAAAAGAAAATGTATTGTACCGAAGATAATACAGTTACTACCATCGGCAATGATGGCAAGAATGGAAAACAAAGCCCACATAATCTATTGGTGACAACTATTGGTGATGAGCTTAGGCTTGCTACCAATTTTAGAAGTAAAGTAATTGGTATTGCCCTAAAAGATAGAGGCTCTATATTACCCGCTGGTCATAGTGCGAATGCCGCTTATTGGTACGATGTATCTACTGGCAACTGGATTACAAGTAGCTACTACACATCTGCTTTACCACAATGGGTTACTGATTTCAACACTAAAAAGATAGTTGATAAGTACTACGAAAAAGGTTGGAATACCCTCTATCCAATAAGCTCATATACACAAAGTACTGCCGACGAAAAAGATTACGAAAACAAACCTTTCGGTGCCGAACAAACCAAGTTCCCTTATAGCCTAAAGCAGTTTGAAGGTAAAAACTACCAAACTGTTGCTACCACGCCTTATGGTAATTCTATGACTTTGGAAATGGCAAAAGCTGCGCTAAGCAATGAACAATTGGGTAAGGGAAGCGAAACAGATATGCTTTGCGTAAGCTTTTCAAGCACCGATTATGTAGGTCATAGCTTTGGACCTAATTCTGTTGAGACAGAGGATACCTATCTCCGTTTAGACAAAGACTTAGGCGATTTTCTTACTTACCTGGACACTAAAGTAGGCATTGGACAATACACGGTTTTCCTTTCTGCCGATCATGGGGTAGCGCATATACCTGGCTTTATGAAAGAAAATAAATTACCTGCGGGGTTATTTAATACTGGCGACCTAGTAAAGGAGTTAAACGGTAAACTACAAGAATCTTTTGGTTTGGAAAAGATTACTGCTGGTATAAACGACTATCAAATTTACCTAAACCATAGTTTGCTAGACTCTGCCAAAGCTGATGAGAAAGCAATAACTAAGTGGATAGTTAAGTTTGTTCAGCAAAACGATGCAGTAACACAGGTGTTCGCCCTAAAGGACATTGCGGCTACACCACTGAATGCCAAGATGAAAGAGATGCTTACCAATGGCTACTACCCAACACGTAGCGGCGACATCCAGATAGTATTAAAGTCTGGGTATATAGAAAGTTATGGTAGTGGAAAAACAGGCACAACCCATGGTATTTGGGCACCTTACGATTCGCACATTCCTTGTTTGTTTTATGGCTGGGGCATTAAGCAAGGACATACCAACCGCGAAACATACATGACTGATATTGCTGCTACTATAACAGCCATGCTACATGTTCAGATGCCTAGCGGCTGTGTAGGAAAAGTAGTTGAGGAAGCGTTGAAGTAGATAGAACCTACGAAATATAAGTTGTGGATATTGCATAGTGAATAAATCACAAATAAAAGCACCCTTGAAGTTACTTCTTCAAGGGTGCTTTTCTAACTCATAACTAATATTCTGTAACTCATTATTTCGTTTTTAGGCTGTTTGCGGGTGTAATCTAAGTTCGGGATAAATATCCCGTTTACCAACTGGTTCGAGATGCGCTTCGCTAACATCTACGAACAGCATCTGAACACTTTGACTAGATGAATAATTTCTGATAAGTGTCTACTTTGTTGGGCGATAGAAGTAATTACTTATCTTCTAAGTTCTGCTACTTTTATTTATCTAATAAAACAAAAGTGCAGCCTACCAATAAGGTAAAGCTGCGCTTTCTCTAGTTTTGACTTAACAAAACGACCTTGTACTTATTTTCTCCTATTATCAAAAATTCAAATCCCTCGGTTCGCCACTTAGTTCCCTTCCTAAAAGAATACTTTCTTTATAACCGTCGCCCATTTTTCTATAAATTTCCAATGAATCTTCATCTGCAACATTTTTTATTCCAGTGGAGTTACGGAACAAATAATCTTGGTAAAAGAAAGGTAAGTTACGTGTTATTTTAGTGTTTTTCCATTGCTGGGCAGTAGCAACAATGGCTTCTTTCCAATCGGAAACACCTTCTACTATAGGAAAAGACTCATAGCAATCTTCCAATTCATCAAAAGCTTCCTTCACAAACTCCATACTATCTATCAGGGGATTATCATAAAATTGTTGATGTAACCTGTATGCTTTCAACACTTCCTCAGGGTCTTCTTCCACTGCATTAATAAAGTTTTCCGTTTTCTCTGTTCCAAATACAAATAAACTTGGGCGTGTATCTGGTGGGGATAATTTCAGTTGTTCTACTGCTTTCCGCCGTTGTTCTTCATTTCCAATTCTACTGTATTTCCATTCTTTTTCTTGTCGCACATCTGGTAGCAACAAATAATGCCCATCGCCTTTACGTTCATTCACAAATTGGTACCAAGGTGGCATCAAACTGCCTTCATCTTCATCCTCTTCGTAATCTTCATCCTCCTCGTCCTCCTCCTCATCCTCATCCTCATCCTTTTGTTTATTCATCAATTTAGCAACCGTAGCTACAGAGGAATTGTACGTATTATAATCTTGCCAGCTACCCAAAAAGGTTAAGTCCTCCCCTAAATATTCTTGTAGAAACTCAATATAAAGTGCCACATCCTCTTCGGTAATAGGGTCGATAAAGGGGCAATTAAGAATATTCTTTTCCCAATAATTAAAATCGGATGTTGCTTCGATAGCAGGATGCGTAAAAGTTTCAGCACGCCACTGACACTGCTTATCGAACAATTTTTTTTGTTGGATATTACCCAGACAAGTTTGTGCAGCCAATAAATCTCTCGAACTTTTATAGTCCAAACACCACTCTACGTTGTCCTTATCAACCAACCACCTTGCTTTTTGCCAGGCATAAGAACTAACAGTGTGCTCGGTGTCTCGAAACTGGCTCAAATATTTTTTTAATGCCTCATCGGTAGCAAACTTTTTAAGGGTTTGTTTATACAATTTTTCACGTTGCCTAGCACTCTCATATTCCCACTTTATAGTGTCCTGCCACGGTTTTTTTTTATCTGCATTACTCATTTTATTATTTTTAATTAGTCAACTAAATTTCATTATGAAAAAAATACTTCTGTAAAATATATTGTATAAGTAGTAAGTAATAAGTCGTAAGTGTGAGTTGTAAGTAAGCAAAAGTTGTAAGATTGGTTGTTTACTTGCGATTTCCGTTTACTTCCGACTTACCACTTATTACCTACCACTTATTACACTGCCCCCTCCTGAAATTACTTGACAGTTTTTAGTGTTAATATTACTATTTGTTTACTGTAATTTGGGTTATTACTTATGCAAGAATACAGCTTTGTTTTTTAATACTGCTTCTTGTTTTCACCCTTTGTTTTATTCCTGTTTTTTCTTGTCATCAAGGTCCATCCTGCTTTTCATACCTTACTTTTTATATTATTGTTATCGCTTTACACACGTCAAAGATTGGTTATTAAAATGGGGGTAATTCCGGATGTAGGAAAGTATTGAAGTGGATTAACCTGTTGATTATCAACAAAATGCCCTGTCCCCGTCACCTCGCAGAGGTATAACC
>JANYEX010000129.1 GCA_025359725.1 Chitinophagaceae bacterium
GCAATATTGAATGCTTTTCGGGCGATAGTGTTTGCATTTACAGCAATTGTAAACACATTAGCAGCTAGTTGGTTTGTGTTAAGAATTTAGTGTAAACACTTTACCGTTAATGGGTTTGCTTTTAGGGAATATGTGTTTGCTTTAGCAATAAAGTGGTAGCTAAAAGCGATAGAAGCGAATGCTTTTGGGGGATATTTGTATGCTTTTGGAGGAGAGTTGTATGCTTTTGGAGGACAGTTGTTTGCTTTTTGAATAAAATGCTTACTGAAAATGAAAGATTAATGAAATGCTTTAAAAAGACGAAAGGCTTTTGATCTTTTTTTGTGTATAAATATTCTATATTCAACAATATTATAAACTTATATAACCATTACTTTCACAGACTTTTATTTTTATTATAAAAGTATAAGCAGTAAACTGTCATTTGAACGCATCTCAGAAATAGAATAATGCAAAATTTGTACAACGAATTAATAGACCTTTTACAAGAAGATCAAGCCTTGATAGTTGATGATAAACTAAACAAGGGGTTGATAATAGACAGGGCTTTGAGGCTTGACCCTGCCTTGATAAGGCTTCTATTGACCCACGAAAAAATAAGGAAACAATTTTTTGTGGACATAGATGGTATAATGGTTTTTGACAAGATTGCCTTTCAGCGGTTTGTAAACACCAAGAAGTTTTTGGAAGACAGCTACACCCAATACAAAAACAAGATAGGACTGAGTACCGACAACGAAAACTACCTTACCGACAGCAAAGAAGTGGTATTGGTGTGGCCACACAAGGATTGCATACTAGAAGGTGGGCAAACAAAAGACGATGCCAAAAGGAACGAGATTTTTTATAACACCACCCTTGCCCCCGATGAAATAGATGTATTGACTGCCCCCAAAGTTTTGACTAACTGGAAACGTTACGATAAGGATGGCGAAACTGTACCTACTACCATTAGCAAACAAGACAACCTGATAATAAAGGGAAACAATTTGTTGGCTTTGCATACCCTAAAGGAAAAATATAGGGGACAGGTGAAGCTAATTTATATTGACCCACCTTACAACACGGGTAGCGACAGCTTTGGATACAACGATAGTTTTAACCATAGTACGTGGCTGACTTTTATGAAGAATAGGCTAGAGGTTGCGAAGGAATTATTGAGTAATGAAGGTGTTATTTTTATTAGCTTGGATGATAAAGAGGCTCATTATTGTAAAATATTAATGGACGATGTTTTTGGCAGAGAAAATTTTATTGCTGATATATGTCACAAATCAAGAGCTTCTATTTCCAACGACAAAATAATTTCACCCAATCACAATCATATCTTATTGTTTGCAAAAAATGAAAGAATTGTTTTTTCTCAAAAAGATAAATTTGGAATAAAAAAGGATTTGACTGGCTTTAAACTAAAAGACGAAGTTGGAGAATATAAACTTGTACCTGTTGATGGACCTGGTGGTGCAGTTAAAGGAAACCCTTTTTATGTCTTTGAAGGTATTGAAGGATATTGGCGTTTTTCTAAAGAAAGAATGACTAAAATGTATGAGGAAGGATTAGTCGTTAAAACTGCTACTGGACTACAGCAAAAGTATTACAAAGAAAAAGCTGCTAAATCAAAGCAAACAATTTCCACATGGTGGGATGAAAATTTCTTAACATCTTCTGCAACAGGTGAATTAAAAACTTTAATGGGTGGAGATGTATTTAAGAATCCCAAAAGTTCTAATCTTTTAAAACGAATTGTTGAGTTATGGACTTCAGATGATGATATTATTTTAGATTATCATGCTGGAAGTGGAACGACAGCACATGCAGTTCTAGAGCTTAACAAAGTTGATAAGGGAAATAGAAGATTTATACTTTGTGAACAAATGGACTATGCAGAATCTGTAACTTCTAAGAGAATTATGAACGTAATTAGAAATAACAATGAAGGAAATTTTGTTTATGCCGAATTGCTTAAGAACAACCAACAATATATAGATACTATTCAGGCTGCCACTAGCAAAGAAAGCTTACAGACACTTTGGTTACAGGTACAAGAAACGGCTTTTATTAGTTATAAAGTACTGCCCGAAAAGATAAATGCTTCTATAAAAGAGTTTGAAGCTTTGTCTTTTGAGGAACAACAACAATTTCTGATAGAAGTGCTAGACAAAAACTTGTTGTATGTAAACAAAACAGAGATGAGCGACATACGGCACAAGGTTTCTGATTACGATAAGGAAATGACGGGCAAGTTTTATGGGATGTAAAAACAGAAGGTTATTATGTATCATCTCTAAATTGACAAAAACATGATGTTTTCAATACTTACCGCATTCAATGCCATTCAGGAAGCAGAAGAAAGATTCTCTGGTAATTTGCCCAATTATATTACTGATAATATAAATCCATCTTTTGAAATAAGAAGCTATCAAGAAGAGGCTTTGAATAGATTTGGCTATTACATAAATACTTTCAAGAAAAGAATAAGACCCACCCAATTGCTTTTTCAAATGGCAACTGGTAGTGGGAAAACATTGGTTATGGCAGGTTGCATCCTACAACTGTATAAACAAGGATACCGCAATTTTATATTCTTTGTAAACAGTACCAACATCATAGAAAAAACTAAAGACAACTTCTTGAATGTTGCTTCTGGTAAATATCTTTTTAATAAACAAATACAATTTGAAGGTAGAATTGTAAGCATCAAACAAGTAAGCAACTTTGCCAATGCAGATGTGGAAAGTATCAACATACATTTTACTACCATACACGGTTTGCATGGCAATCTTAATAAACCAAAAGAAAACAGCCTTACCTACGAGGACTTTGAGAATAGGAATGTTGTGTTGTTAAGTGATGAAGCTCACCACATGAATGTAGAGACATTGCGTAATGCGGGAAAGCAGTTAAACTTGATAGAAACAGAAGAATATATCAGTTGGGAAAGTACGGTGATGCGTATTTTTAATAGTAGCAAAAGCAATATACTATTGGAATTTACAGCCACTGCCGAGTTGCACAATGAAGCAATTGCAAAGAAATATGAAGACAAGCTGCTGTTTGATTATCCACTTAAAAGTTTCTACCTGGCTAAATATAGTAAAGAGGTAAATGTATTGCAAGTAAGCCTAAGTAGGATGGAAAGGGCTTTGCAAGCAATTATCTTAAGCCAATACCGACTTTTGGTATTTGCACAGAACAATTTGCTGATTAAACCAGTGGTTATGTTTAAAAGCAATTGTGTAAATGTGCCAAAACAAAGGGATGATAACAAAGTGGTATCATCTGAGTTTAAAGCTGAATTTTTGCAAAAAATAGCAACACTTACCATTGGCGACATTGAAAAGATAAGGGACAGTGCGTCAGAAAGAGGGGTAGTGAAAACAGCTTTTAAGTTCTTTGAAAAGAATGAGACATCACTTGAGAATTTAATTATCCAATTGAAAGAAGCTTTTGCAGAAGATAAAACAATAAGTGTAGATAGCACTACCGACAAGCAAACTACACAATTGGTTATCAATTCTTTGGAAGAATCAAACAATGCCATTAGGGCAGTTTTTGCAGTAGATGCTTTGAATGAAGGATGGGATGTATTGAATTTGTTTGATATAGTACGCCTATACAATACTCGTGATGCAAAGAGTGGTGTACCAGGAAAAACAACTATGAGTGAGGCGCAATTAATAGGTAGAGGAGCGAGATACTGCCCATTTGTAGTAAATGAAAGGCAGTCGAAATACCAGAGAAAGTATGATGATGATTTGGCTAATCCATTGCGTATTTGCGAAGAGTTGTTTTATCATAGCGAAACCAATAGCCGATACATAGATGAACTAAACAGGGCTTTGGATAAGATTGGTATCAAGCCATCAAATACTACAAAGAGACAGCATTTTTTGAAAGAAGATTTTAAAAAGACACCTTTTTATAAGAATGGAATTATTTATTTGAATGTTCAGCGCAAGAATAGGAACGACGATATAATAGGATTTACCCAAGCACTTAAAGACAAGAAGTTTACTTATAAGGTAAATACGGGGCTTAGCATAGAGGCGACATTATTGAGAGACGATAATTTAAATAGGGCTAGAGACGCAAGTGTTCCATATTGGGTAAAAGTTAGTTCTGTTGGTGTGTCTGTTATAAGAAAGGCAATGCAAAAGCTCCCTTTTTACAACTTCCAGAATATTACTAAGTATTACCCTAACCTTACTTCTATTGATCAATTCATCGCTTCAGAAAATTATTTAGGGAGTAATCTTTTAGAAATAAGTGGAAAAACCACTAAAATAAGTGAGCTGTCGCAGAGTGAAAAGCTAAGTTGTGCCTTGTATATTTTACAGACATTACAACCTGAGATTGAAAAAGGAAATATTGATTACAGGGGAAGTACTGAATTTACACCACATTCTATTATGAAGTTGTTTGTGGATAAAGAGATGAATTTTGTCCTATCAGAAGATGGAGAAGCAGAAAGGGGGTATCCAATGTCGAGACCTAAAAAGAATGAACATTACCTTGACTTGGCTAAAGAGAGTTGGTATGCCTATCAGGATAACTTTGGCACATCAGAAGAAAAGAAATTGGTACTATATGTAAAAGGTGCAATCGATAAGTTGCATGCTCGATTTGAAGATGTTTATCTACTGCGTAACGAGAAGTGCTTTCATATATACAGCTTTAATACAGGACAGCCATTTGAACCCGACTTCGTACTTTTCCTAAAAGAAAAGAAGAGTAAGGAAACACTTATCTATCAATTATTCATTGAACCAAAAGGTGAGGGATACATGGATGGTGACCAATGGAAAGAGTACTTTTTATTAGATATTGAGGAAAAGTATGTAATTCATCAAAGCAAGGATTACAAGTTGGTTGGGTTACCATTCTTTAACACTAATACAACGCAACAAATGCGTGCATTTACTGCTGAATTTGAGAAATATGAATAGTAGCCAATTCGCATCAGTATCAGGCTAAGTTAATCATTATGAGTTTTTGTTTTGACTGTTTAAACTATCATTAAACCTATGATAATAGAAAAGGCTTCAAGTCGGTTTTAAAACTAGATCCACTCTATTAGGGTTTAATCAGTTAACAAAAAGGTCTATTTCCTTCCCAGTTGGGTGCTAAATGATAATCTTATGCTTCCTTTAGCTGCCTCTATAAATGAATTGGGAAGCTTAATGTATATTTGCCCTCTTTATTAATATTTCAGAGACTTATATGACATTACCAATTGTTGCGTTTGGCAACCCTGTTTTAAGAAAGATAGCTAAGGACATAACGCCCGATTACCCAGATTTGAAAAAGTTTATAGATGACATGTGGGAAACCATGTATAGCAGTAAGGGCGTGGGTTTGGCAGCACCACAAGTAAATAAGGCTATCCGATTATTTGTGATGGATAGCAAACAGATATTCGATAACCAAGAAGAGGAAGAAAAGGGAACTTACAGTGATGAACCAGGCATAAGAAAAGTATTTATCAATGCCAAAATACTAGAACTTTCTGGCGATGAATGGGTTTACAACGAAGGATGTCTGTCTATACCAAAGATTCGTGAGGATGTTTACAGGCCAGATGCGGTATTGATAGAATACTATAATACTAACTTCGAAAAGCAAAAAGAACTGTTTACGGGGCTTACGGCTAGGATAATTCAACATGAGTATGACCACCTAGAGGGTAAGCTTTTTATTGATTACTTAAAGCCATTGCGTAAGAAAATGCTACAAGGAAAACTAACCGATATAACTAAAGGCAAGGTGAAAATTGATTATAAAATGAGCTTTAGCAAATAAATGAAAATAGTACTCTTTTTGGTCTGTATGATTGCTGGGGAGTTAGCCTTTTGTCAGGATACCGCCATCATAATAGACAATAAAAAGATGTATATGCCAGAGGTTATTGTAAGGAATAACTTTGACTACAAGAAACTATTAAAGCAGATAAAAGAGGACACTACCTTTTATAAAGCGTTCAGAAATCTACGGATACTTAACTACTCTTCGTTTAATGATATACAAATGCTGGACAAGGAAGGCAAAAAGAAGGCTTCCTTGTTTAGCAAAACGCAACAAATACGTGCTGGTGGTTGCCGAACGATGAAAGTATTGCAGGAAGAAACTACTGGCGACTTTTATACAGATAACTACGATTACAATTACTTTACTGGGAAACTATATGCCTCTCTTTTCTTTACCAATGGAAAAATATGTAATGAAACCAATGTTGTTGGTGGTAAAGCACTAAGTACGGACAATAAAGAAGGACTAGAAAAGCATAAAGAACAGTTGAAGATGTTGTTCTTCAATCCTGGAAAAAAGATTCCTGGTATTCCTTTTATTGGTAATAAGCTAGACTTGTACGACGAAGATGCCCATAAATTGTACGACTACCGATTAGATCTACAAGATTATAATGGTAAATCGTGTTATGTGTTTTCCATTACTCCAAAAGAAGATTTGGGTACATTGATAGATAACGTTGTTGTGGATGGAATGACGACATGGTTTGATGAAAAGACATTAGAAGTGCAGAAAAGAAACTTCTCACTAAGTTTTAAAGCAGGTGTTTATGATTTTGATGTAAGTATAGAGGTAGAGATGACGCACATAGATGATTTGTTAGTACCTAAAGTGCTTAGATATAAAGGTAATTGGGATATAATATTCAAGAAGCGGGAGAGAGGCGTATTTACTGCAACTTTGTTCGATTTCTCTAAAGAATAACTTGAAGTAATACCTAGAGTGTTTTCAAGTATTGATCAATCTCGGTAATATCTTTCTGAACTGGTTTTAAGGTAAACGGCGTACTACTAGAAACTACCACAGATTTAGTTCCTATGTAGTAAACATTATTTATTTTAGATAGAGATATCAATGTAATACTAGCTCCGACAGGAATGTTGGTAGTGCTGTATGTTTTTCCTACAGTATTAGACTTTAATCGAACCACACTTTTTATCTTATCGAATACAGCATAAACAATTGTATTTTTATTGGTATAGTTTATTGGAAGGATAACATTAAGTCTGGTAGTAGTATGGTTGGCATTAGCATAGTTTACCAAAGAATCGCAACCAAACCAGCCAAGCCTATTTGTCCTTATTAAATAACTAGTTTTAGGATTCCTATTAACCGTTTCAGTATAAATAGCCACATTCCCTGTGATAGGATTAGTTGCAGGAAGCCAAGCAGAATCCCTACCATTGGTTGTTGAAGCTGGTAAAGGTTGATAGAAATAATATTTCAACCCTTTGAGGATGTTATAATCTCTAACTTTTACCTGAACAGGAGGTAATGCGCCATTCCAAAACACTTGCTGTCCCTTATAGAACAGCCTGATATTAACGTAAGTGCCAAAAATCAGGGGATTGCCATTACTTTCTGTAGATAGTCTATGTCTTATTATATCACCTTTTGAGGTTAATAGTACAACTGCTGCTCTAACTTTATCAGCGTTTTTGATTGTTGTGTAGGGATTATTAGGGGCAGTCATACAACCACCAGCAGGAAAGTTTACAGCAAGACTGTCACCAGAAGTAATACCTGATTCATCTGCGTTTGAGTTGAAACTATCTACAATAACGGGCTTTTCTATTGCAGTGGTAACAGACGGAATACTATCCGTTGATACCCAAGAAGTATCTGACTGAATAGGGGCTGGTATAAAGTCTCCAGTAGATGACTTTTGACAACTTTGAACAAACAGCATTATACAAATGCCCAATAATAATATGGTGAACTTTCTTCTCACTAATTGTATGATAACTAAGAATTAATATTTGTTGCCTCTGCTATTAGAAATCTTATACCTTAAGCCAAAATTTATCCCACCAGTATTAAATCTTTGGTTGTACCCAATAGTAGAAGTACTACTATTAGATAACGCATAGCTATAATAAGGTGCTGCAAATGCCTCCAGATTTGTACCTAATGTACGATATAAACTTACGCCGCCATAAAGGTTATAACTGAAGTTGCTCTTTAATAAACCATTCGTTTCCTTTGCGTTTAGAGGAACTAAGTTATAATTTGAATCAAATGTAGCTCCTTCATAATAAGTAACTAAGTTGAATAACAAACCACCGTCTAAAGCAAAATGCCACTTAGTATTTCCTGCTTCCCAACTGGCAATTAATGGCAACTGAATACTTTTAAATGAATTGAATGTCTTTTTTAGTCTGTAACCTGCTTGTACGAGTGAGGATGTATCGGTTAAATTAACAGAAGCACCCGTATTATCTATATATGACCTTGTAGAGAATACGTTTATTGTTTTAGTAACGTTTTGCTTGTAATTAAATTCTTGGATCATATCTTTAAACTGCAAACCAGACTTTATGGATAAATGTTTATTCAGGCTTTTAGCTATATGTATGCCAACGGTAAATCCACCGCCTACTTTTTGTGTGCTATCAAGTGTTCTAAGGTAATCAGTATTTAATCCTGTTGCAACTACTTTCTGTGTATTATAATCTGGGGAACCATACAGCTCAATAAACCAACTTTTAGTTGGTGCATCAGGAATATGTATATGAGTAATACTGCTTTTACTTCCACTTAGTTGTTTAGTAACTAACAGATTAGTAAGCAAGTTATCAGGCTTCAAAAACAATTCACCTTGTGTATGGAAATAAGAAAGCTTATCGTATGCTACACTTTCATCGTTAATCAACGGGGTTGGGGTTGTTTCTTTTACAATATCTGTTTTCGTAATGGCAATATTCGTTACTGACTCATTAGTTTCAGTAGTTAAGACTTGCTTTTTTGTATCAGCTATAAATCCAGTTGCAGGAATTTCCTTTTTGTTAGTGATAATTTTCTTACTTATCAATGCCAAAGGATTTCCTTCTGTTTTACTATTGTTTTTACCTGGTTTTAAAATTATTTCTTTTTGATTATCAGAAACTTCTATAACTTTATTTCCAGTTGAAGTTGTACCAGTGGTTTTTATATTAGATACGTTGACAAGTGTATTAACTACAGTATTATTTTGTTTGTTTGTAGAGATTGATGCTTGCGTGTTATTTTTAAATAGACTAGAATAAGTTGATGTAAGCAATGCAATTGCCACAACAGCAATTACAGCAGATTGTAAATAACCATTCTTCCAGAAGGGTGGGGGAACGGGCTTCTTTTTGTCTTTCTCTGCTACAATCCTATCCCAAAGCCCGCTAGAAACGGGACTCTCATAGTTGTAGAGATTATCTTTTATATGTTTATCAAATGTGTTTTCGTTCATCACACTGCTATTTTTTCTAGTTGTAAAATCTGTTCCTGAAGCATTCTCCTTGCTTTAACCAATTGGCTTCTACTAGTACTTGCCTGTATGCCAAGCATCACAGCAATCTCATCGTGACTGTAACCTTCTATTACACTCAAATTAAAAACAGTACGGTAGCCATCTGGAAGCCCATTAACTAACTTCATTAGTTCTCTTGCACCAAGGTTGTTGTAAACGTAAGGGCTTAACTGTGGCTCGTTCGCATTACCTATTTCTACTTCTTTAAACTGCATCTTTCTTTTCTGGATGAATTTCAAGCAAACATTAACAACGATGCGTCGCATCCATCCTTCAAAAGAACCTTCGTGTTTAAATTGATGTATGTTGGCAAATATTCTTACAAACCCTTCCTGAACCATGTCTTCGGCTTCCATTACATCATTTGCGTACCTTAAACATACGGCCATGAACTTACCAGCGTATTGCTCAAAGAGCAAACGTTGGGTCTGAGAGTTCTGCTCTACGCAGCCTTTTATAAGTTCATGTTCAGACAAAAGATATAATTGTTTAAGTATGCCCACTACCGTTTGATACCCTAAGTATTTGTAGTGCTGCTTTTATTAGTTAATAATTGGGTGTAAAATTAATATATCCATTCGGCATTTATCTGGCTATCAATCCAAAACTAAAAATTGACTGTTTATATAATCCACCACCGATATTAGATTATTGGTTTTCTCAAACACATCTAGTTGCCTATCCGCACCAGTTCCTTTTTCTAAGATATTGAGGATGTTATTTATTATGTGCCTACTGCCCAGCTCATCCACCACATCATCCACAAAGTTTAATAATTCCATTATCAACTTCCTTGTCGATACTTCTATCTCTTTGCCAAAATCTATCAACTCACCATCGATGCCATACCTGCTAGCGCGCCATTTATTTTCGTTTATCAATGCTCGTTGGTACACAATAAAGTTTAGGTTTTCCTTGCGAAGCTTGTATAATTTGGCACATATTGCTTGAAATAAAGCTGCTATCGACAAGGTTTCATTAATGGTTAGTGGCACATCGCACACCCTAAATTCTATGGTGTTATAAAATGGATGCACCCGCATATCCCACCAAACCTTCTTGGCATTGTCAATGCAATTCGTTTTTATCAACAGGTTTATATAGTTATCATACGCTTCTATACTCTCAAAATATTCTGGTATGCCCGTGCGGGGAAATTTGTCAAACACTTTTGATCGATACGATTTATACCCGGTCTTCCTACCAATCCAAAAGGGCGAATTAGTACTTAAAGCATATACATGGGGTAAAAAATAACGGGCTGTATTGGCAATATGTATCGCAAGTTTTCTGTCGGTAATACCAATATGCACGTGCAATCCAAAGATTAAATTGCTTCGGGCGGCTTCCTGTAGCTCGTTTACCATCTCTTGATAGCGGATATTATCAGTAATTAATTGGCTATGCCAATGACTAAAAGGATGTGTTCCGCTGGCCCCCACCCACAGTCCCATACTGCCTGCTATCTCCGATATTTTATGTCTTAGGTTTGTTACATCTGCCGCAGCTTCGTTAATATCCTTACAAATATCTGTGCCTACTTCCACTACAGCTTGGTGCATTTCGGCCTTTACCTTATCCTTGAGTAGTTTTTGCCCTTCTACCACAATTCGTTGTTCATGGCTTTTCAGTTCCCTAGTAAGGGGGTCTAAAACCATGTATTCTTCCTCAATGCCTATGGTAAAACTACTCAAGTTCAGATTACTCATTTTGGAATATGGGTTTAAATTATTATTCAATTCCTGATTTGTATTTTATTATATGACATATCTAAGCATTTTCTTTTCATTCAGAAAAAATATAATCTTCTATTTAATCGTAATTATTGGCTATAAATGTAGGTTATTACTCTCTGAATTGAATAAAATCTTTTTAATAACAGGTTTCCTGTGAGATGATAGACTAGGATTTTTATTTGCTTCTCGCATTCATTTATTTCAAAAATGATTAGAGTACTCAGCCATAGATAAATGGGAGGGGATCTGGTTAGGGTTGTTAAAAAGTGCAACTACACAAAACGAATAGCTATAGAAATTGAAAGAGTTGTATCGACACTAATTTCCCAATAAATCGAACTTGCTCTTTGGTCTTTTATCAATTAACCATTTAAAGCCTCGAAGACGCATCTCTTCGTGGTTTACCTGCCCCATTGGGTAAGCAGTTCCTACTAGGTTATTTCTGAGTACGATACGTTGGGGTTTGGAATCGTCCTTTACTTTTTCAAAATACATATCTATCACATCGCAGTTGGCTCGGTTTACCGCCACAAATTTGTTCCGCTCGTCAACGCCATAGTAAATAGTTTCGGCATTGCCCTTCGCTCTCATGTGATCCATCTTGCCCTTTAAAAAGTAGGCATTAATGCTGTTACCCTTTATCTGATTGTAATAATTGGCAGCTACTTTCTGTATTGTCAATGCGTTTTCATAAACATATAACCGCTCTGGTCTTTTGTTTTCTAGAAACATCAACATCGTGTCACCCGTAATCTGGTTATTCTGCGACCAAGCTATCGGGTTTTTATACAACCTAAAAGTAGAATCTTCCAACGAGTAAAATAGACTGTCACTAACCGCCTGCAATGAATCGGAAAAGACTTTTACATTATAGTATGCTTCAAAAAAGCGGTTATTGTTGGTATCCTTCAAGACATGTTTCTCTGGCTTTTCTATTTTTATTTTTTGTGCTTGAAGACTATCTGTATCGCCCAATACTTCTTTGGTACTATCTCTTTTAGTCAATACATGCTTGCCAGTCTTCTTCTTTTCTGGTATTGAACTTTCTCTCACCTCGGGAACGAACCTAGTTTTCCTAAGTAAAGTTAGCTTGCTAGAATACAGCGTATCGGCACTTACATAGAGGGTATCCTTGGGTTGTTTTATCAATAATAAAGGTTTCTTTGTAGCCAGAAAAGACCCTGTCCCCTTGTTTATTTTGATGTTTCCTGCAATCAAATCGTATCCTCCTACGGTGTCCTTACTTCTGTAAACTGCATTACCCTGATACTCACTAAGCCCGGTTACCTCGTCCAAAGCTGTTTGGTCTGCGGCAAAAGTGTAGGTGCTGTCGTCTATAAAACTTCTTTTATTAAAGAAACCTTTCTTCTTTTTCGTGTCGTAATAGCCATCAGTAGTGGTGATTGTTCTTTTCCCGTTAATGATTTTAGTGGCTGTTACAAAGGTTGAGATTGACGTTGTAAGGTTATACAAAAGGGTATCTGTGTACATCTTAAACTCTGGATCGACAAGTACTACTTTCTTTTTAAAATAAACATCTTTCGTTTCGCCATAGTAGTAGCCTTCGGTACTTGTCAATACCGTTTTGCCATTTACAACCTTGCCGCCATTAGTGTATGTACCTGTTTTTAGCTGCACATCATAAACCAAATCGTTGGTGGTGAGGGTTGCTTTTCCGTCAGTTAATTTTACTTCTTTGCTTAGGTATGCTTTCTTTTCCTTGCCCACATAGCGCAGGTATTGTGAGTAGGTATGGATACTGTCTGCATCGTTTATATGTACATTATTTACAGCTTCTAGTGTGTTTAGTTTCTGATTTAAAACAATACTATCTGCACTGAAAATTGTTTTTTCTTGTTGTACAATGGCATGTCCAACCAAGGAAACAAACTTGGTGTTCGAATCTAGATTCTGGAAATTATACCTGTCGGCACTAATTATCTGAATAAGTTTTCCTGCCCTTGTCGGTTCTGCTGGTTTTTGTTGACCAAAACCTACAACAGCGACAAGTATTAATAGGAAACTAAGGCTAACTCTTTTTATTGCTATCAATTTATGGGTGTGTTGTGGTGTCGTTCAGAGGGGCGGTTAATGGGGGCGTTTTATCCCTTCTTCCCAAGATGTTTATATACCTTCTTGGATGTACTTTTAAGTCATCTATCAAAATATTTGCACTCCTTAGGGTGTTATTTAGGGTATAATACAATGTTTTATCATTCATCAATAATCCTACAGTCCCTTCCTTGTTATTAACTTTATCCAGTATGTCATTTAGTTTTTCCATCGATTTCTTCAATGAATTAATGATGCCATCTATGTCTGCATTGGCAAAGTTTTCGGTGGTCTTCTCCAGGTTATTCATCGTTTTAGATACCTTTTCGTTGTTGTCTGCCAAGTTTTTAGTAACGCTGTTTACGTTATTCATCGTTTGGGCTATTGCCCCAGATTGTTCACTTAGCATCGCCTGAATAGCTGCCGAAGAAATTACCAGACTAGCCGTTGCTTTGTTGAGATTGGCAATTGTTTGTTTCAAATTTTCCTTTGCAGGGTCATCCAAAACAGTATTTACATTATCCAAAACATCATTCAAGCCTGTCATGGTTTTTTTTAATTGATCACTCAACGGGGAAATCTTACTACTCAAACTACTCAGCAAACTTGTATTCTCACCAGTAAGAATCGTATCGCTGGTGGATAAATAATGCGGATCGGTACCCATTACTATATTCATACTTGGGGGGGAAAGAGCAGATTCCTTGATAAAAGCAACAGAGTTTTTTGGGATATTAAAATTGCCAATCAACTTAATAGTGATGATAATATTTTTTAGGTTGGCATCTTCATTTTCAATTTCATAAACAGTACCCACTTTAAACCCATTGATAAAAACGGCATTGGACACCATAATCCCTTTGGTGTTGGTATATTTTGCAAAGAGATAATTGCCTGTTTTAAACACGCTTTTCCCCTTCAAAAAGTTGAAACCTAATATCAGCATTGCAATTGCCACCGCACTCAATACCCCCACTTTTGTTTCGTTGTTTATTTTCATAGCTGCAAATTTAGGGGTTAGGATTTATGGAATTGGTTAAAATGGGTGTATTCAAGTCGCAAATTTTCAAAAATCAATAGCTAGGAAACGGAAGAGTCGGTAGGAACGGTAATTGCAAGTAAGCTACCCAAACTTGCGATTACCGTTTACTCACGATTCACTACTACGCTCCCACACTCATCGTAGCAACAGTACTTATCAATCCCACAACTACGTCGTTTACTACATACCACGCCTGATAGTTGCGTGTTTCGGGCTGACCAGCTATTAAGTTGGCGCGCATATCTATGTACGATGCCTTAGAAATAGTTCTCGCCGTTGTTGGTCTTCTTGACCAACAACAATAAAAGCAGAAACTCTATATTTGGATAATTAAACTTGCTAGTGTTTGTCGTTGGTAAAGAATACCAACAACGGCGAGTGGGAACACCAACAAGGGCAGGAAAACAACACATTATCAACCCTTCTCAATGCCTAAACACTCCAGAATAGCTTATTATTAATCCAATATAAGTTGATAAGACACCTATATAAGCTGCATTTAGTCATTATTTGCAGATTATATCATCCAATAAAGCTGCAAACAGTAACTATTTGCAGCTTTAGACAACCTTTATATCTACAATTAATCATTATTTGCAGATATAATCACTCACATAATCTGCAATTAGTCATTAATTGCAACTTAAACCACGCTAATAAGCTACAAATAATGACTAATTGCAGCTTGTTTAAGATGTTTATTAACTTATAATGGCTTCAACTTATCTTTAAGGGAGGGTTCAATTGCTTTAGCGTGTAGTTAGTTAATTAATCCCTAATCACAATGTGTTGTTAAACGTTTGTTTTTATTAGGTGGAAAAAATTTAAATAGTTTCACTTTACATTGTTGCCAATGATGACAGCCATAAAATACGAACTATGCGTGTTTTCAACGTTCCTTTATTGCCTTCAGAATTTGATACTTACCAAAATAAGATTGTACCCATCATTGTTGCCAAACAAGAGGAGTATAATATCCTTTTGCAGGCCGTTACCGATTTGCAAACGATGAAAACAAAGTGGGACGGGCTTGTTGATACCTGCGAAACAGACAGTACAAAAGGTGTAGGAGCCACGGCAAACAGAAACAAGTATCAACCTACTTATTGGGATGCCATCCATAGCCTTATTTATCTTTATCTATTGAATAATGATGATGTGATTGCTGCCGATCAGCTTACTTTTCATATCAGCACAGCGAGCAAAAACAGACAAAGGATTCCTGCGCCTAAAAGCACCGTTGTAGCAAAGGTGACTTATAAGGAAGCGTTAGCGCAATATTTTTCTTTTAGAAATTCAATCACTGGAAAAAGTGCCAAGCCAAGGTCTGTTGTATTTGTGGAACTGAGATATTGGATTGGTACTGTGCCGCCAACATCTGTGGCGGATTGCGCAAATTGTGTTTTTATAAACAGAGCCAACAATAGGGTGCTTTTTACCAGTTCGGACGAAGGAAAAAAGGCTTATTATTATGCCCGATACGTAAACCACAATGGTAGTTATGGGCCTTGGTGCGCCATGTTTAGCGCAAGGATAATATAACCCTTATCCCCTAAAGGGAGAATAAAAAAAAGCCCCGCTAGTGCACGCGTTTCGCGCGTTAAGGTGCAAAATGTGAGTTAAGTATATTTTTTATTATAGCGGATACCCAGCTATTGTACGTAATTGTAATCCTTGGACAGAAACCCTGCAAAATGTCAAAAATGAAAATGATTATTTTGGCTCAATATTTAATGACTTCAGAGAATTGGGGTTGCATTATGGCTGACTTTACAATTGACACTCTGAGGTTTGAAAATATTTTGAATCCATTCTTTGTAAAACGTAATCCAGAGTGACTTACGTTCACCACAACTACCGCCAATATCAGTATCCTATTACAGTTTTATTGTGAGAGTATTTGATAAGTGATTTTTTATTTATTTACTTATAAAAGAAAAAAGAAAGTGCGCTATGCCTTGGGTCATGCTATTAGAAACAATATAAGGTTCGTGCGACGAAAACTTCATTATCAGTGTATTTAGTTTTGGTAATGGAATAAAGAGCTTTGTATATCAGTACCTCTACTACCTTTAAAACAACCTAGTAGAAATTAAGTATTGTGGTTATTATTATCAACTATTGATGGATGATTTAGATAAAAAATTATTACTGATTAAATACGTTACTTTCGTTTCGGATTTTGAAGGTAATAATACCCATTATGGAAAATAAGTTTTCTTGCAATGACAACGACAATAGCATAATGTTGATTATTAAACAAAATAATCAGGACTCCTTTTCTGTATTCTATGACAAGTATGCCCCGTTGTTATTAGGCTTGATTAAGCGGATGGTTATCAATGATTCGGTGTCGGAGGTCGTATTTCAGAAGGTATTTGTAGAGATATGGAGGCGAAAAGAAAGCTGTGATATTTCCAAAGAACGCTTATTTACCTGGATGCATAAAATAGCAAGGAGTATTACAATAGATTTTATACGTTCTGGGGAAATAGCCTGTAACTTAGCAGAGGAATTATTGCATTCTTCTATGTACAGTGAGAAAGTGGAACAATTTTTAATGGAAAAGGACAATGGATCAGGTCATATCTGTAGCATTGCAAAGCATGATAAAGAAATAATAAGTTTAATATATTATAAAGGACTTACGATACCCGAAGTGGCCACAGAACTAGGAATACCTTTGGAAGAATTGTGTGGGAAACTTAGAATAGTACTTGAATCATTAAAATAAACAGCAACCCTTACCCTCGAATGAACATTAATGAATTTATAGAATCAGGCATAATTGAACAATATGTTTGGGGCATTGCCTCAACAGAAGAGATGATGAAAGTGGAGACGATGGCTGACTTGCACCCAGAAGTAAAAGAAGCTATTAATAAGAGTAGTGATGCAATGGAAGAATTTGCAATGGCGAATGCAATAGCCCCAGCCGTTACTACGAAGGCTTTTGTAATGGCAACAATAGATTATACGGTAAGGATGGAACAAGGTGAGCAACCATCTTTTCCGCCCACTATACAAGAAGATTCCTCTATAGCAGACTATTCCGAATGGCTAGATAGAGAAAATATGGTGCTGCCTACTGGCATGACAGAAATATATGCAAAAATAATTGGTTATACCCCACAAGTAACCACTGCAATAGTTTGGATTAGAGATATTGCGCCACAAGAAATTCACCATGATGAATATGAGAAATTCTTGATTGTAGAAGGAAGTTGCGATATAACAATAGGAGGTACGGTTCATAGCCTTATACCCGGAAGTGTATTGAGCATCCCACTTTATGAAACCCATAGCGTTAAAATAACTTCATTGGTACCTTGTAAAATTGTACTACAACGTATAGCTGCATAGCTAATAAGGCAATTGCCCGAATTGATTGAAGGGTTATAAATAAAAGAGAGGGAACATGTAGCATCAGCACATGTTCCCTCTCTTTATTTATGTAAAATACTTTACTACCTTCCTGCCTCGTACAATCTTTTTATTTCATCTGGTTGTAGTAACCTATCAAATAACTGGAAATTATCGATGATGGCTGGGTGACCCACAAAGAAATCCAACGCATTGGTAGATATGTCTTTGGAGCCAATACCCTTAGCTACTTGCTCACCATTGAGGTATAAGCCAGATTCATTTTCATTGATACTTAGCACCACAAACTGCCATTGACCTGTGGCTACTTTGCCGCCAAATATCTTGGTAGGACCTGCTCGTAATGTTCCATTGTTTATTTCGCAAGAAACTGTTTTGTAGCTTTTGCCAAAGGCAGTATATCCTTCCTTGCTAAATAGTTTACCACTTTTCTCATCTGTCTTAAACCAAACCGCAATGGTCAGCGCATTTTCACGCATCTTTAAGTCATACAACTTAAAGGCTGCTTTTATTGCCGGACGAGAAACATTTACATCAACCAATCTTGCCGTTTCTGTTTCTACTGACTGAGAGGACAATGCCTTATTACTATTCATGCCGGCAGCTACAGAAGAGGTTGGCAAAACCCATATTTTGTAGGCAGCATCTATAGGATAATCGCCCATACTGCCATCCCATTTACTAAAATCTACTTTACCTAATGAGCCTGCTTCAGGAATCTTAACCAGTTTAACTTCCATTTTAGCAGGTAGCGTAACTGCTTTTCCATTAATAAATACTGAAGCATTAATAGTGGTTGTTTTACTAATAATAAATGATGAGGTATATGTTGGCGAGTTACTAGTAGGCACTGAGCCATCAAGCGTGTAATGAATCTCCGCCTTTTTATCACCCTTAAAATCTAAGCTAAACTTAGTAGGATTATAGATTTCATACAATGTTAAAGCAGTTGGTTTTCCTTCGGGAAGAAAAGAAACCAAAGAAGGCCTGGAAAGATTCTCGCCATTCAAATCAACGGTTTGACTGTCGGGGAAAACAACTTTGCAAGTAGGTTCACTAGTGCCATAACGAAGTGATATAGTATGCCAGCCTTGCCCTAAATCTACCTTTCCATTAAGGTAACGACCATAAACCCCTCTTTGAGCAATGATTTGGTTGTCTATTCTTACTTGATTCTGACAACTAGCCTGCAACGCACCTAATGGTCCAGATTCGCCATTACGCATTGGTAGTTTAAAGGAATAGTCTCCATTAATTGGCGCATAGAAATAACCATTATAAACCCTAACTGTATTACGACTACTAGTAGCTTCCATAATAGTAGTGCGCTCACTATGGATAGGTGTGGCAGATTCAATATCTAAAAAGTCATTGTCACGACGTTTGCCAGAACGGTCATAGATTGCTAAATCTAGTCCAGATTCTAGTTGGGCAATATTAGGTATTGATGCTAATGCTTTGATAGATGGATTAGGAGTTACAACATCATTCTTATCATTTAAATCACTTAACTCTTCATCTTTAATGGATTGAAATGAACCACCATTAATTGCATAAGTAACATCCAACGGCATTGGGTCGAGACTATTGATATTCCAGAACAATGGGTCACACACTATTAAGTTCAGGTAATGCCATCCCTTATCCAATGAAACTTCACCCTTGCGGTGTGCTTGGTTCTGGTGGAATACTCCTGTAGCTTCTATAACAGTTTGTTTGCCAATATCAAACAATACTGGTCCACAAGAATTTACATCAAATGTATAAATGCCCTTTTCTTTTGCATAGAAATAACCACTAAAACGATAAAAGCCTTTGCATTGCTCTTCTAGTGGATGAGTTGGGGTAACCTCAGGCAATTCAAAACCAATTGCTTGCTTAACTACAATTGGCTTCTCCTTAGTTACATCAGGCATCATTATTCTTTTTGCATCGAAGAAACCTTTATCATTATAAAGCTTAGTATTAATCTCGTAAATCCTCGCCAATAAAGCTCCTTTTGTTCCTTTAGGTTCTTGTGCCAATGCTTGTTCAGCAGGAGTTGCAACAAACTTGGCAGCGAATGTTTCGCTTTCTTGTATACCAGCATTCCAAGTTAGGTCTATGGTTTTTGCTTCAAGGGTGCAAGTATTTTTTATTACAATATTTCTTTCGTAGATAGGAGAAGAGGCAGATGGCTCCGAGCCATCCAACGTGTAATGAATCTGTGCAGGCGCTGCCACACGTTGCAATTGAACTTGCAGACTGTCGCAAACCAAATAAGTGCAAACTTTGTCTGCATTGCGGGTGTAACGCAAATCATTCTGATTGAAGGTTTCTCCTCTTACAATCAAGTTTGGTCTTTCCGGCCTAGCCACGCTTGTTATTGCTTCCTTGCCATTTCTTTTCAATTCAAATACCGTTCTTCCGCCATCGGTTGTACTAAAGCCATAAATATCTTTCTGGTTCTTGAACTCTACTGTTAACTGTGTCCTATTCTTGTTCCAAGTAGTTTTTGGCACTTCCTCTCCGTATTTGTAAGGATACACCAATACCTTAAACTCTGGTGACACCGCCCTTGCGGGAATAGTAACCAAAGCGTATCCTTCAAACTTTTCTAGCTTAGGCACTGGGAAACCATAATCTGTCTTTCTCCACAATACCCTTATCAAACATAGTGGGTCGCCTTTCTTCAATAATAACTTACCTGTCTTTGAATCTTTTGCAATATCGCCCTTTGCCAACACAATATCATCCATTCTATTTTCAGAAGGCTCCGTATTCTGAAACTGTACTTCTGGGGTTGACACATCAGCCAAAACCGCATCTACTGGCACGGATATGTTCCAGTCGAACTGGTGCAACTGATTGTCTTTCTTGGCATCATCAATTACCAACAAGTATGGATTGTCTCCTTTGGCAACTTGCACCGTTCTATAAGCTTGCTCCATCGTGTTCCAAGGCCTGTATCCTTCCACCAATCTTGTTTCCGCACTCCACGGACCATAATCGGTATGTGCAAAGCCATCAGTGTAACGAATGGTTCCCGGATGAAAAGCAACCTGTATGTTCCTATCCAAATCGAAATTGCCTTCTGCAAAAGGAGCATAGTAAGGAATCTTTGCGGAAGGAAACGCCAACGGATGAACCTGCATACTCTTATAAAACGAATAGCCAATTTTACCATCCCCCACAGCTACAACACCATCTGGTGTTTCGTGGATGCCCAACCAAGTACCGGGTGCTGGTGGCCAATGGCAACCCTTTCCATCAATGGTGAGCATATTCTGTAAGAAAGTAGCCTTAGTAGCCAACATGTTATTATCCTGAATCCAGTTTACGCCATCTTTCCAAAGGGTCAATCGGTTGTTTTCAGATCCCTCGTGACCACCATAAAAGAAGTCTTGTTTGCACACAAACCCAACGTGCAAATCTTCTTTCTTCCAACTGTTTCGCACATCCACATAGCCACGCACACTATCCTGCCAAGTAGTTGGGAGGTGCAAACGATTGATATTATCCTGATCCGTCCAATCAATCTTTTTACCATCTTTCACAATGCCATCATCAGCGTATAGCAACAACAATTCATTGCAAATACCCACGGGGCTAGGCCATTTGGCATTGGGATCTGTGAGGAAGGGATGCGTAGAGAAGGTAGATTGATACAAGAAATCTATGTTTTCATCTTTGGGATGGTAATAGTGCATCATCCAGATAACATGGAAAGCAGAAGCACGCATTTCATCACGGATATGCCACACACCATCTTCCCAACGGATAGCTGCTCTGAAGAAATTCATCTTCGCTTGCAAATGGTCGTGCATCAATAAATTTCTTTGTCGCAAACCAACTGCTGTGAATGCGGCCACATTCAGCCAACCCTTGATAGATTCATAACACATACCATCCTTATCCAAATACCAACTTAGCATCGCATTTACCTTATGACAAGCTAAGTCAAACAGCTTCTGATCGAAACCTTTTTGACCTTCTATCAACAGCATCAACCGTATGTATTCCATGCCAAAACCCTCGTGGTTATTAATCATATAGTGGTCTGGAACCATCAAGAAATTTGATATGCGGTGCTTACAGATGCGGGCAATAATTTCATTGGCTGATTGTTGTTCTTCGAGTGTCATCCAATCGTGCAGGTAATCATAGTCTAACAAATCCCATATCTCACTGGGTGGATCAGGGTTGCCAGAAGCCACCACAGAATGCTCTGCCGACCAAATATTATCCCTATCAGCTTGCTTGTCTAATGCAGTAATCTTTGGGTCGAGGCTTTTTATCTTCGCCACCAACTCCTTCGCCAACTGCTTTCCTAGTGCATCATTCTTTGTTACTAATGCATAAAAAGCACTCTTGCTACTGGTCACACGCTGCCACATACTCCTGAAAGCGATAGGAGCTTTATCGCCCAATGCCACTTTGCTACGGATAGCATCCACATCTTTTGGGGTTAATAGAACACGCGGATAAACACCCGGTGCAGGCACTTCACTAAGGCGGCTCTTATCAAACGTGGGGTCGTTGTAAGTAAGCTTTACCTCGGGCGATTTAGGCCAGAAGTCGTTGTTGATAGCATCATTGTAAGGCAATGTTGCACGGGGCTTCCAAGTAGGTTCTTGGTAGTAGGTGTGGGTTTGGGCTATGCCATAATTGACAAAAGACAAGGAGACAATCGTGCAAACAATCAATTTTCGAAGTGTAATAAACGCCATTGTTAGATTATAATTAATTAGTAAAAAAAACTCACCACACAGAGCACTAAGAAAAGAAGAACAAGCAACACAATACTTTTATCCGTTGTGTCACTTTGTGTAAACTCTTTGTGTGCCTAGTGGTTAATTCAAATGTTGCAAGAGAGACATGTATAACGAAAAAGGTTTAATGGGTAGCGTTGCAAATGCTGTGTTGAATGTTGCAAAATGGACAAATAGTATTCATACTAAGTTGATTTATACCCATTTGCTTTTTTCTTTTACAGATACATCAACCTAAATAGCTGTAATATTGTTGTTTCAAAAAAAGAGTTTGTTATGGGAATATGGAATCAGTTTGCAGAATATCTTTTCATTAAAAAAAGAGACCCTAAAGAAGAACGTACACAATGGGAGAAGTATATGCACGGCATGAACCGTATATCGCTTATGATGTTTTTGGTTGGGGTATTGGTGATGATTTTTAAACTTTTTATCCTTCCCTTATTGCGGAAGTAAGAAATTATATATGCTTTTTGCGGCCTTTGCCGAGGCATTTCCTTCCTCAGAAAGAATAGCTTTCAGTTCAGCATAATCTGCTTTTAGTTGCTGTTGTCTTGTTTCGCTTTCCAGTAGTTGAGTAAGTTCAATGACAAGGTTTTCTACATTCATCTCATCCTGAATTAATTCTTTTACTACGAGCTTATCCATAATCAAATTTACTAAACTGATAAACTTAATCTTTATTAAACGCTTTCCTATCTGATAGCTAATGTTACTTCCTTTGTAGCAAACCACTTCTGGTATGGCAAATAAAGCTGTTTCCAAGGTGGCGGTGCCGCTAGTAACCAAGGCTGCATTCGATTGCATCAGCAAACCATAAGTGTCGTTACTAACTGCCGATACATTGTTATAAGGACTTAAAAAAGGTTCATAAAAGTTATCCTCCTGCCCGGGTGCTTTGGCTACCACAAACTGATATTGGGGGAAAGATTTACTAACTGCCAACATTACGGGCAACTTCTTTTCTATCTCTTGCTTGCGGCTGCCGGGTAATAACGCCACAATAGGACGGGTGCTATTCACCACAGGCTCTTTATAATTTGACTTATAATTCTCTATTACTTCTACCAATGGATGCCCTACATATTCCACATCCCAGTTCCATACATTCTTAAAATAATCTTTTTCAAACGGAAGTATCACCAACATCTTATCAATACAAAGCCGCATCTTCTTTACCCTATTTGCTTTCCATGCCCACACTTGTGGAGATATATAATAGACAATTTTATACCCCTGTAGCTTTCCCCATTCTGCAATGCGAAGGTTAAACCCAGGATAGTCTATCAATACTAACACATCGGGTGTAAAATTGGTAATATCCTCTTTGCAAAAGCTAATATTCTTCAGTATAGTAGGTAGGTTTTTAATCACTTCGGCGAAGCCCATAAAGGCTAATTCTCTATAATGTTTTACCAAAGTAGCCCCAGCAGCTTGCATCATATCACCGCCCCAACAACGGATATTTGCCTCAGCATCCAATTGGTTTAATTGTTTAATAAGGTTACTTCCGTGCAAATCGCCGCTAGCCTCTCCCGAAATGATGTAATACTTCATATTCCTTTTTCTAGCCGTGAAAGTACATTTTTTAACTTGTTAAAGGATAATGGATACATGAATTCTAATTATTAAAAGGGAATTCAATTGGGTGTAGGTAATTAAAATTAGTAAAACATTCTATGGAAAACGATTGATATTTGTCTGGGTATAGGTAATTAAAATTAGTAAAACATTCTATGGAAAACGATTGATATTTGTCTCTTGCGGCAAATCAAACAGTTGCTCACATTCAAACAGACTTGTGCTAGTAGGGGTAATTATGCCAAAAACTTGATTGACCCAAGTAGTGCAATAGAGACCACTTGGGCTTCTTATATACTCAGGTTACGCATATTTACCAACAATTACAAGGTCGACCATTTTTTCAACATATATGCACAAAAGGCACATAGAAAAGGTAATAAAAGGTAAAAAACGTTTCACTTTTAGGACACATAGACTCGAGTAGTGTTCTAAACTATCCAATTCTATGTTTTCTAATGTAAACCAGTAGCAAATACTATGTGCCTTATATGCCTATGTGGTAAATTCTTTAAATGTTTTGTAAATCTGCGTAAGTTGAATTATTTAATTGATAAGCTCTTGGATGGTAACCCTTCTTTTTTCTTTTAGCTTTTTAAAATGGCTTGGTGACACGCCAGTTATCTTTTTAAATTGGTTTGATAAGTGTGCTACGCTACTATAGTGCATTTTGAATGCAATATCATTAATAGAAATATCTTCCATCATTATCAATTCCTTCACCCGTTCTATTTTCATAGATATTACATACTGTTCTATAGTGGTAGCTGTTATCTCAGAGAAAAAATTTGATAAAAATGTATAATTACGGTTAAGTTTGCTACTAAGTATTTCGGAAAAATTAGTGGGTGGTTTATCGTCAGAGTGATATACATAGTCCACAATCACTAATCGAATTTTGTCAAGCAAAAGACTTGTTGTAGTTTCTAATACCTCCAAACCCGCTTTTTTAATTATTTTATCTAACTGTTTTACTTCCTCCTCAGAAACGTTGCACTGAGTCTCTATCTCGCCAAGTTCTACGCTAAGTGGTACTATATTCAGCTCTTTAAGGGCTTCTTTTACCACAATCTTGCAACTAACGCAAGCCATGTGCTTTATATAAATCTTCATAATTAGTTAATCATTGTATTGAACAGATAAAATAATCTGCACTATCAATTTCCAGCTAAGGTAGTGCATTAATAAAGTGTTCAATGAAAAACTTTAACCCGCGGCTATCGCAGGCGTTTCGCGTGTAGTTTCGCTACAATAAAAAACTTACAAAGGCATACTTAATTCACATTTTGCACCTCAACACGCCACAGGCATGTACTAGCAGCTAAAGTAACGTGGATTAGCGAGGGGATATGAATTATAAGTTATGGGTTATAAAACAAGAAAGCCCTTAAAGATTTCTCTCCAAGGGCTTTCGTTTTCCATTAATCGGTAAGAACGGGATATCCAAGTAAGTCTGCAAGCCTCGGGATTACCGCTTCCAGTTTCCCGATTACTTTAACCGCACCTCAAACTTTTTACTACGCTAAGCGTACTAACGCCAGCAGCATTAACCACATAGAAATAAAAATAATACACCACTCCACTAGTTAGCCCCATAAACTGCTTCTTCCTTTCTTGGTTAAGGTCGATGATAAGGGTTGCTAAAGTGCCACCCGGTATCTTCACCTGACCAGCTGCGTTAATAAAAATGTCGGATGATAAAGGCATGTCGCTAATAATGCAACCATACTTAAAATCCAAGCCATAAGATTCGCACTCAGCCGTCATTTCCCCATCGGCCACATCGCGAGCCACCACTATATGTTGTGCCTGACTAGGCTTTACCGCAGCTACCCTGCCAACATTTACAGGCTTAAAAGCCGCCTGAATAATAATTATTACATTCCCTTTTGCAACACCATCCACATAAGTGGCGGTCTTATCCAGCATCAATATAGATGCATCCCTTTGAATTTCGTAGGCAGGCTTCTGCGCCTCGCCACCTCGGGTAAACGCCGAATAGGTAGCAGTTAAAGCCACTCCTTGATTATTATATTCGGTATCTGTGTAGGGCTGTCCAACAAACATTAATGGTGGTGCATCTGCTATGCCTACACGTGTACCTTCTATCCTCATAGCCAGTACGTCGCCTTTATCCTCGTGGTAATCCAATCCACATTTTGCTTCCATGGTTGTTCAATTAATTTTACTAAAAATATTTTTTCTTGCTGTGTTGCCTTACCACATCACTACATAACCACCAATACGTATTGCAGAAAGCTTCCTTTCGGGACAAAAAATGCCCGTTTTAGCCCTGCCAGTCCGCAGAGTGGTGCAATGCCTGTAAGTAGGCAACTTTCTTGTCTTCGGGGTGATACCCAAAGTACCCATAAGCATTTAACAATTCTTGGGGTTTCGCGGCGGGGGATTGTACGTAGAAGAAGAAATATAAAGTAGATTGATTACATACCTATCTGGAAAAAGAAAAGACAGCAAACGCAAGAGTGGAAAACCCAAATGGTTGTGTACTACCGCCTTTTTGCAGCAATCAATTATCCAATAATAATGTAGAGGGATAGAACGGTGATGATGAAACTTGGTGTACATAACCTAATACTTTTAAAAATTTAAAAAGAGGCTATGAGGTCACCTGATAAGCGAATCAAACGTAAATATACGAAAGTTTTGATAGTATTACAAAATACTTTTAAATATTTTAGTCCCCAGAGGATAACAATGCGTTTTGTATTTATTCTGACAAAGCCTCGCCCTAGTTTTCAACGACATAGCAAGGCAGGGAATTGCCACGCTAGCCATCTTATCAGCTTTTATTATATCTATATATTTACACTTACCAATAACCCAAGTCCGCGGTATCCTCAAATGCCTATTTACCCATCTATCAACATTATAAAAAATACCACCCCCAGTCCGCAGAACAAGGGTTTATACTAAACACAATGAGGCTTGCAACAAAAGCACCAATAATTTACCACTTAGGCACA
>JANYEX010000136.1 GCA_025359725.1 Chitinophagaceae bacterium
ATCCAACCTTGTTGCATTTATAAGACTCAACCTATTCGTAAAGATTGGATTACAGTTGTGACTTGATAAGCCCTTTGAAGAACATATTGAGACAGATAAAATTAGCCCACAAGGGGGCTTTTTTGAAAGGTATAATAAATAGGTTATTCTAAATTTAGTGTGATAATACAGAGATTTTTTTATGGATATGTAAGCGGTTTTGCAGCATTTATTGCCCTTAGGAACAGATGGATTTGCAAACTTTGAAAGGTTCAGAATTAATGTGATGTCCTTTTATGGAAAGATTAATATACCACACTAAATTTAAAACAACCATTATTTTTACTTATAGTAAAATAAAAATAATCAACTTTTGCCTTGCAGCCTTTGTGGATTCGTTTCGGCTACGCCTTCACTTCACCACAAGAGCCGCAAGATTACATCAACAACATTATGAAACTAAACACTTTATAACATCGCCATTATCTTCCCCCACCAGGGCAATGTTCCTTTAGATATTTAGTGAAAGTAACCGATAAGTGTATGCGTGTCCCTGGGCCTTCGCTGATGCTGTGGGTGCGGTTGGGGTAACTCATAAACTGAAAATATTTACCAAATTTAACCAACTGATTTATCAACAACTCAGAGTTTTGGTAGTGCACATTATCGTCGCCAGTGCCGTGTACCAATAGCAAATTTCCTTGTAATCCGCTGGCATAAGTTATCGCCGAAGCCTTTATGTAATCGTCTTTATTTTCTGAAGGCAAGCCCATGTAGCGTTCTTCATAAATATTATCGTAGCTTAATCTGTATGCTACTGGTGCTATAGCAATACCCGTTTTGTATATTTCAGGATGCTGAAATAAGAGGTTCAGCGTGGTAGAACCACCGCCACTCCAGCCCCAAACGGCTATGCGATTGGTATCAACATAGTTCCATTGGCGTATTTTAAGTGCTGCCATTGCTTGATCGTGTATGTTCAAAATTCCCACTTGTTTATAGATACTCTTGCGCCATTCTGCCCCCTTTGGCGAAGGCGTTCCTCTACCATCCAAGCTAATAACTATGTAGCCATCTGCCGCCATGTCGCCATAATAAAGGTGCGTACCGCCACGACCAACGCCATAAGTGTCGGAAACTGTTGTTGCCCCTGGCTCAGTATAAACATAAAATACTACGGGGTATTTCTTGGTGCTATCAAAGTTGGTGGGCTTAATCATCCAGCCATCCATCGTTACGTTATCATCGGTGGTTACTTGTATCATTTCAACATTGGAGTTTTTATCAACATCCAATTTTTGCTCGCTTTGCTTGATAACGCTGTGTGCAGGAAGCGCAACCCACTCGCTGATGGAAGCTATATTATGACTAGAAAAATCGTTTGTGGCATACGTTCCATCAGGGGATATTTCGTAATTATGTGTACCAATTTGGTTGCTAGGGGAAATTAATTCCATCTTTCCATTGCCCTTCAACAACACTCGATACAGGTATTGTTGGGTGGCATTGTTGGGCGAAGCAGTAAAATAAATATAGCCATGCTGCTTGTCGATGGCATCTAGCGTAATCATATCGTAGTTGCCTTTGGTTAGTAAAGTTTCCTTTTTACCATCAATAGAAATGGTGTAAATATGCCTCCAACCATCTTTTTCACTCACCCAAACAAAGTCTTTTCCATTGTTTATAAAGTCCCAACCAGTGGGATTATCATCATCCCAACGGCTTTTTATATCAATCCAAGCCTTATCAGTTTCAGTATAAATTTTATTTGCTTCGCCAGAAGTAGGGTTCAGCAGAAAAATATTACTCTCATTTTGTTTCCTGTTTAGCTGCTGAATAATCAGTTGGTTGTTGGGTGTCCATTCCATTCGTGGGATGTAATGCTGCACAGCATCACCGGGAACATTCATCCAAAGGGTACTAGCAGAGGCAATATTAACCACACCTACCTTGCAAGAAGAAGGATCCTCCCCTACTTTTGGATACTCAACAGGCTTGGTAAAAGAGTAAATACTATCGGTGTTATCCATCAACAAAAAGCTTCTTATTTTGGTGGCATCTATCTGCCAGAAAGCAATCTGCGTGCCATCGGCACTCCACCTAAAGCCATCTCTACAACCAAATTCTTCCTCATACGCCCAGTCGAAAGTGCCGTTAATAAGTTTATCAGTACCATCAAAAGTTAGTTGGGTTATTTTATGCGTTGCAATATCCTCACTATACAAATTATGCTTGCTTACATAAGCTACTTTACTACCATCTGGCGAGATTTTGGCAAACATCAAAGATGATTCTGGCAGAGATTCACCTAGTTGCGTAAGACTACTGGTTGCAGTATTGTACACCCAATAATCACCACGGGTTTTGTAACGCCAAACCTTCTTACTGTTGGTATAAACCAACAATCTGGTTTCATCCTCACTAAAATAAAAATTTTGTATTGTTAATGCATAGCCAGATACTTTATCAATTAAATTATCTTTGGTAATGATTGTTTTTTTTATAAATGAGGGTAAATCTACCCTTACTATCGTCCCCTCTTCTGCCTGATAATAGGCGTTACCACCCTTTGCCCATTTGATATGCGGCGATTGTGCCTTGGCAAAAACAGTAGAACTAACAACAAATAACGAGATAATAAGTACTGAAATCCTCATAATAAATTATTTTTTGACTGAAACAATAAAAATAGGGGTTTGGTTATATATAAACAGAAACTAAGGATGAGAGGAAGTAAAACATTACAGATTACTTTATTCGCCTTGAAAAACTATAGGTATTTCTTTCAAAATAAGTCGAGTCATGCTCGCTTTTCTCTTCTTTTCTGATAGAAAATATTTCCGGAGAGATTAGATAGGTATATCTGTACTTCTTTTTATCCTTTTCTTTAACCGTAGTAATCTTTATTGTACCACCAGATAGCTTATTTCGCTCAACAACCTTCTCGTCACCAAACATACTTCCGTTGCCCAATAAAGTAATCTTCTCACTGCCATTTGCCCTAGGCTCTTTTGGGTATTCATTGTAAAATATCCAACTATCTTTATCTGTGCTATCAGCCACTACCCTAAGGTTTGCGAGAATGCTAGTCTTCTTATTGCTCGAATAATCAAGGTAAGTCAATGTGCCTATCCATTTTTCACCCTCTAAAATTTTGATGTCGCTTACTTTTACAAACGGTTTGTTTACGAGTACTGTAATAACAATTAGTGGAACAAAAAGTGATTTAACCATGCTTTTATTTTCTGAGTAGAACAATGGAAGTAGGGGTTTGGTTGGATTGAATAAGATTATTGTACGACCTGAATATTCCCCTATCCTTGATAAAAATTTTCATGCCCCATTGCACTCAGAGTATAATAAAGCCTGTAGCTGCCCGCAGGAGAAGCAAGGTTTAAACTCGAGGTGCCATTTAAGACAATAGATGCTTCCCCTTTTTTAATAGTTTCCATTAGACTGTCAACCAATACATATTTAAATGTCAATTGTCCTTGAATTGAATTTGAGTGTACCCAAGGAGTATATCCAGCTAAGTTTAACACTCCGATATAATGAATTGGATTAGGATAGAATATGGTGGACATGGTTTTTATGGAGTCTGACAGATAAATTGAAGGAATGACAGTATTTGGCAAACTTATAGTATCAAGACTCTGAAACAAAGCCAACTCTTTTGAGGATAGAGGAATGTAAGTCCATTGAGGATAAGGTGGCGAAAATGTGAAAGGAACTCCGTTAATATCATACTTATAAATACCTGAAACATCAATAGTGTTGGATAAAGAGCTCTTTTTACAAGCAAATAAAATAATACCTAATAGGATTACAAGAAAGGAGAGTTTTGCGGTCATTTTTATTATTTTTGAGTTACAAGTATTATCCATCTATTTTAATATTCCTAATATTAAAGTTTAAATAAGTACAATAAGGTCTCCTTTATACTCTCCAGATGTCAAAATAAGTTCGTGTCTCGATGGAGAGGTGTACATCTAGATGTCAAGATAAGTAAAAGCAGGTTATGGAATGTAATCTAGCTGGTCCTCCTCACATACCATTTCGATGTCTAGGGGTGATATATTAGTTTATGGATGAACAATAAACGATATTTTCAAGATTGACAACCTCGGATGGATTTACCAGATTATACTAACCTGACAATAAAAAAGCGCCTATCCTTAAAAAAGATAGGCGCTTTTTATTGAAGAGATTATATAAAAACTAGAGTTCTAATAATGTTTTAACTGGATCTTTTCCCATCAATAATAATTGAGGATTCTCCAATAATTCTTTAACCCTAACCAAGAAACTAACACTCTCACGACCGTCTATCACCCTATGGTCATAGCTTAAAGCCAAATACATCATTGGGCGAATTTCAATTTTACCATCAATAACCATTGCCCTATCCTGTATTTTATGCATACCCAATATGGCACTTTGAGGAATATTGATAATAGGCGTGCTCATTAAACTACCAAAAACGCCACCGTTCGTAATAGTAAATGTACCACCTTGTAAATCTTCGGCAGTTAGCTTGCTATCTCTTGCTTTTGTTGCAACCACGACAACTGTTTTTTCAATCTCTGCCATGCTAAGGCTTTCAACATTACGGATAACAGGAACCGTCAAACCACGAGGCGTACTAACAGCGATGCTAATATCAGCATAATCATGGTACTCTAAACTATCGCCATTGATGTAGGCATTAACAGCAGGCCACTCTCCCAAAGCAATGGCACAAGCCTTAGCAAAAAAGCTCATGAAGCCTAGGTTTACGTTGTGTGTCTCTTTAAATTTATCCTTAAATTGCTTTCTAACTTCCATAATCTTGCCCATATCCACCTCATTAAAAGTGGTAAGCATGGCGGTTGTGTTCTTTGCTTCAACTAATCTTCTGCTGATAGTCTTGCGAAGATTACTCATTTTCTCAACACGTACATTTCTAGTGAAAAGTTGATTCCCGTTGAAAGCTTTTTTCCCTGGATTTGAAAGCGCATCAAGAACATCGTTCTTCATAATCTTACCACCAACACCGCTAGGAGTAATAGAAGTGGTATCTACTTTTTTATCAGCAATAATTGCAGAAGCAACAGGGCTAGCTTTTACTTCGGCAGCAAAAACTGTTGTGGGTGGCTTTGGTGCCGAAGGAGCAACCTCAACTGGAGCTGGTGCAGGCGCAGCAGCAACTGGCTGACTAGCAGACATCGATGCAGTTGGTGCGGTAGCAGTTTCATCAATCTGTGCTAGAATAGAACCAATTAAAATAGTATCCCCTTCATTAGCAAGTCTTTTAAGGGTACCAGACTTCTCCGCATTTACCTCAAAAGTTGCTTTTTCACTTTCAAGTTCTGCTATGATTTCATCGCGTTCTACGTATTCCCCTTCTTTTTTTGTCCATTTTAGAAGTGTTACCTCGCTAATTGATTCGCCTACAGTAGGCACTTTAATATCGATCATAAATATTTATTTAGTGTGTTTTGTGCTATTTGAATTAAATGCTAAATGCCATGTCAATAATTTCAGCTTGTTCCTTAGCATGTACTTTTGAATATCCAGTTGCAGTAGATGCGCTTTGGTTTCTACTGATTACCCCAAAATTGATACTCTTTAAATTCATTTGAAGGAAGGAAGCCGCGCCCATATTAAGCGGTTCTTCTTGTACCCAAAACCACATAGCCTTGTTATATTTCTTATTTAATTCATCCAATTGTTTTGTTGGCAATGGATATAATTGTTCTAATCTAACAATGGCAATATCACTCCTAGATTCTTTTTGTTTCTTTTCTATTAATTCAAAAGATATTTTACCACTACAGAAAAGTACTTTTTTAACAGCATTTCCATCACTAACAGAATGGTCATCCAAAACCTCTTGGAAACCACCTGTAGATAGCTCACTTATGTGACTATAAGTAAATGGATTACGCAAGTTTGCTTTAGGTGAGAAGTTAACTAAGGGCTTTCTGAAGTTCCATGTTAATTGTCTTCTAATTAAATGGAACAAGTTAGCAGCAGTAGTAACATTTGTAACAACCATATTTAACTCAGCACACATCTGTAAAAATCTCTCAAGACGAGCACTACTATGCTCAGGGCCCTGTCCTTCATATCCATGTGGCAACAACATTACCAACCCATTCTGACGTTGCCACTTTTGTTCACCGCAAGATATAAATTGATCAATCATTGTTTGTGCACCATTGCAGAAATCACCAAACTGCGCTTCCCAAACAACCAAGGCATTTGGATTAGCTAGTGCATAACCGTATTCAAAACCTAGTACACCATACTCACTCAATAGAGAGTTATACACCCTAAACTTAGCTTGTTCTTCAACAAAGTGGTTTAACCTATTGTATCCTTTACTAGTCTCTTCATCCCTCAATACTGCATGACGGTGGCTAAACGTACCTCTTTGCACATCCTGACCACTCATTCTTACAATATTTCCCTCTAATAACAACGAGCCATAAGCCATCAACTCGCCAGTAGCCCAATCAATCTTTTGCTCAATCTCTATCAGTTTTATCTTTTCCTGAATAAGCTTCTCAATTTTTTTTAATGGTTTGAAAGTATCAGGCCATTTCATTAAACCATTAAATAATAATGATGCAGTTTCTGGAGTTATTGCAGTTGTAGGAGAATAATCAAAGTCATAAGGTTTAGCTCTAATCATGCTTTCCCAAACAATTTCAGGCTTTTGTTGCTTGTATGGTAAAGGTGATTGCTTAACCTCATCAAGTCTTTCTTGCAAATCGGCCCAGAACTTCTTTTCCATGTCTTTAGCGAGTTCCTGAGCATCAGCTTCGCCATTTTCCAACAGAAACTTTACGTATTGTTCACGAGGATTAGCGTGTTTATCAATAAGCGCATACAACTGTGGTTGGGTATATTTCGGATCATCGCCCTCGTTGTGACCGTGTTTGCGGTAACAAACCATGTCAATAAAGATGTCCTTATTAAACTCTTGACGATACCTTGCAGCAATTTCAGCACAACGAACTACTGCTTCCGCATCATCACCATTAACGTGCAACACAGGTGCCTGAACCATTGCAGCTACAGAAGTACAATAATCTGCAGTTCTTGCATCTTCAAAGTCGGTTGTAAATCCAATTTGGTTATTAATTACAAAATGGATAGTTCCACCAGTGTAGTAACCTTTAAGATTACTCATTTGTAACACTTCATAAACAATCCCCTGTCCTGCAACAGAAGCATCTCCATGAATAAGAACCGGAAGAATTCTATCGAAATCACTATCGTACAAAACATCAGCCTTTGCTCTTGCAAAACCCACTACTACAGGGTTAACTGCTTCCAAATGTGAAGGGTTTGGCATTAATTTCAAATGAATTTCTTTGTTATTTGCAGTAACAACCTCACTACCAAAGCCCATGTGATATTTAACATCACCGCTACCCATTGTTTGATCCATAACAGCAGTTCCTTCAAACTCACTGAATATTTGTTCATAGGTTTTCCCAAGTATATTAGCTAGGATATTCAGCCTACCGCGATGAGCCATACCAATTACAACTTCCTTCACTTCGTAGTCTGCTGCTATATTAATGATTGCATCTAGAGCAGCAATAGTCGTTTCACCACCTTCTAAAGAAAACCTTTTTTGCCCGATATATTTTGTGTGTAAGAATTTCTCAAATATCACCCCTTGGTTTAGCTTTTCAAGAATCCTTTTCTTTTTATCTAACCCAATTGGTTTGAAGAAATCCTTCTCCATTTCATTCGTAATCCAATCTACTTTCTCTTGATCGCTTATATATTTGAACTCTACCCCTACATGGTTTGCATAAACATTTTGCAAGTGGGACAATACGTTCTTTAGGGTGGTTGCACCTAATCCAATTAGATTTCCCGCCTGAAAAACAGTATCCATATCCTTTTCAGACAATCCGAAAAAAGATAACTCTAAATTAGCACCTCTATCTTTTCTTGTTCTGATAGGGTTGGTTTTTGCTAATAAATGTCCTTTATTTCTATATCCCAGAATAAGGCGGTAAACCCTAATCTCTTTCATCCAATCAACCTCAATAGTTTCAACTTTTCCATTTGAGCTTGCAGTTCCATTAGCAACTGCAAAATCAAATCCCTCAAAAAATTTCTTTAAATCTTCATCTACACTATTCGGATCATTTATGAAATCCTGATATAGACTTTCGATGTAACTTGGGTGTGAATTTGTGATGTACGAGAAATCTTTCATTTTGCCTATTCTGCTTTGAATTAAAAATTTTTGCAAATATCGTGTATCAGACTAAAGCATTGCTATTAATTATCTTTGTTTTTAATATTTTTTATACAACGTTTTCGACAAATTGTCAGTAAAAAAGAAAAGTTGAATAAATATTTCCATAAACCAAATCTTACCCCTACATTTGCAATCCGAAAAATTTTAGATTATGGCAAATCACAAGGCAACAAAGAAAGATACAAGGCAAGCAGCAAAACGTAATGAAAGCAACCGTTATTACGGAAAAACTACACGTAATGCTATTCGTGACTTGAAAACAACTGTTGGCACTGCTGAATTTACAGACAAGTTACCTTCTGTAATTTCTCAAATAGACAAATTAGCAAAAAGAGGTATTATTCATAAAAATAAAGCTGCAAACTTAAAAAGCAAATTAGCAAAGAAAGCTAACCTTGCAAAGGCTGCTGCTTAGTTATAAAGGATATTCAACAAATAAAAAGACGTTCAGGATAGTGAAAACTACTTGAACGTCTTTTTATTTTGTGAATATGAGTACTCGAAATTCTGTTATCCCCATTCCAATAATCACTTTTTTTCGATTTCTTGAATAAAAAAGTGCAGCAATGTCTTTTAACAATTGCTGCACTTAGTAAATAATTAAACGGCAACTGCCGCAGTACTTTAAAAATTCTAGAAGTTTACAAGATTCAAAGCGTTTTTGTGTGCATACTCCCTAGCCTCCTCTTCTGTATCAAAAAATACATACAGCATTTCGAAATCTTCAATGCTTATTAACTGATAAATTTTAAGAGCCCCCTTTCCAGTTGGTCTTATAAAATACCCTTTTGCCTTTTCTTTATCATGTTTCATTCCGTCTTCATTTAAGTTTACAGCCATTGAGTTCCTTTTAAGTTCTGTAAAGATGCAAAAAAAAGTAATACACAACTACATGCTTAATCGCTAATGTGTATAAATTTTATTTACTCATCCATTTAGCCCAATATTTCGTGACCCATTTTGTCCCGTTTTGTTTGCAAATACTTTTCGTTGTATTTGTTTGGCTTAATTTCTATCGGAACAATTTCTACAATTTCTAAACCATACCCTTTTAATGCAGCTCTTTTTTTGGGGTTATTGCTCATTAGTTTTAGCTTGGAAACGCCTAATAGTTTCAACATCTGTGCACCAACGCCGTAATCCCTTTCGTCCATTGCAAAACCTAAATGCAGGTTTGCTTCTACAGTATCCATCCCCTCCTCTTGCAGTTTGTAGGCTTTTAGTTTATTCAACAACCCAATTCCTCTACCCTCTTGGTTCATATATAATATTACCCCCTTACCCTCGGTTTCTATCATTTGCATTGCTTTGTGCAATTGATCACCACAATCGCAACGGAAGCTTGCTAGTATATCGCCAGTAAAACAACTGCTATGTACACGGGTTAGTACGGGCTCATCCTTTGCCCATTCGCCTTTTATCATTGCCAAATGTTCTGCGCTACTACTTTTATCCTTAAAGGCAATCAATTTAAAATGCCCGTATTTTGTAGGCATATCAACCCTAACTTGTTCTTCTACCAAACTATCTATTGATAGGCGGTATTCTATCAAATCCTTTATGGATATAATTTTTAATCTAAATTTATCCGCAATCTTCTTTAACTCAGGTAATCTTGCCATTGTTCCATCTTCGTTCATTACCTCTACCAAAACCCCAGCAGATTCAAAACCAGAAAGTCTTGCCAAATCTATTGTTGCTTCCGTATGCCCAGTTCTGCGAAGCACCCCACCGTTCTTTGCTATTAATGGAAAAATATGCCCTGGTCTTCCCAAATCTTCTGGCTTTGTAGTTGGGTTTATTAGTGCAAGGATAGTTTTAGACCTGTCTGAAGCAGATATTCCTGTAGTCGTTTCGGATGAAATCAAATCTACCGAAACGGTAAAAGCTGTTTCGTGCAATGATGTATTGGAACTAACCATAGGTGCAAGTTCTAACTCGGCGCAGCGTTCTTCGGTTAGGGCAATGCAGATTAATCCCCTGCCTTCCTTGCTCATGAAGTTGATGGCTTCGGGCGTTGCAAACCTTGCTGCCATTATAAAGTCGCCTTCATTCTCACGATCTTCATCGTCCACCACTATCACCATTTCTCCTCTTCTAATCGCTTCAATTCCTTCTTTAATCGTATCTAACATTCAATTCAATTTTTGTAAAAATAAGATAGGATAGTTTAATAATTCCAATATTATCATTCTATTACACTTATCGTAAGGCAAGTGTTCATAATTCGTTGAGTAAATAAATTGAGGCTGGTGTATAAAGGTGAATTTTAGCTGATACACTAAGTAACTATGTATTTTCTATTGAAAGCTATTTAGTTATATTTTGAATCTGTTCTCACTATTGCTCTTTTAAAAGAGAAACAGGAGCTTTCTACCTTTCTAGATGTTTTATTTAAATGCCATTCATGTTTTGCTTGTGTAGCAGAAATAAAAAAAGGAGCCATGTTTTTCAATATTTCTAAATCATCTTTAAAGTATGGTGAATATATACTCAACACAATGAGGTTTGCTACAAAAGCACCAATAAATTACCACATAGTCACAATAGCCACATAAGAAAAAGAAAGATAAGCAACGTTGCACTCATAGTTCACGTAAATTTAAGCTTGCTAAATGTCTTTTTTTGTGTACTTACCTAAATTTATATCAAATACTATGTGCCTAATGCGCCTATGTGGTAATTTTTTAATTGTTGCAGCAGAATGTGGTTAGTATTCTAATAAAATTACTACTATTGTACTCTAAATTAGTTTGATGAAACACCTGCTTTTGCTCACCTTTACTTTCCTAGTTGTCTTTAGTGCCGCCGCTAATTCCCACAAAAGAAAGCCTGTAAAAGTATTAATTATCGATGGGTATAGTAACCACGACTGGCGGCAAACTTCCGCAATGGTTAAGGCTATTTTGGAGGAGTCTAAGCTCTTTAGTGTGTCAATTAGTACTGTGCCCGATAACACCACCGATTCTTTAAACTGGGCAAAATGGAATCCTTCCTTTAGTAGTTATGATGTTATTATCCAAAATACCAATAATATACAGAACAGAAAGCTTAAATGGCCCAGAGTTGTAGAAGAATCTTTGGAGAATTTTGTGCGCAATGGCGGCGGTTTATATATCCTACATTCTGCCAACAATGCCTACCCCCATTGGCTGGCTTACGATACGATGATGGGGCTAGGTTGGCGCAACAAACAGACTGGTTTTGCCATAGAAATTGACAGTAATAATAACATAATAAAGCTTCTGCCGGGCGAAGGTAGCAATACTACCCACGGCAAACGGTTTACTGCCACCGTTCATATTCTCCAAAAGAATCACCCAATATGCAAAGGTTTTCCCGATAGTTGGCAAACGCCCAATATGGAACTGTACAATTATGTGCGTGGGCCTTTTATCAATACGACTATATTATCCTACGCTACGGACTCGGTCAATAAACTTAATTTTCCTGTAGAGTGGGTGGTAAATTATGGCAAGGGCAGGGTTTATAATAGCAGTATGGGGCATTTGTGGAACAAGGATATTTACCCAATATCTTATCGTTGCATAGGTTTCCAAACAGTGCTTATAAGGGCTACACAATGGCTGGCTACAGGAAAAGTAACGTATCCGATGCCTAAAAAGTTCCCTACCGCCAATGCCATAAGCGTTAGGAACGAAACAGATTTGCCCAAAGGAAATTAGTAAATAAGTAGTTTTAAAGCGTTCCCGCTAGCAAACCATCCCTTCAAATCTAGTGGCGATAGTACCCAAAATACCGCGGGTATTAAAGTAACGAGCAAAGCCTACAAAAGGCATTCCCAGCTTGTTTTCAGGAAAAACTACTTTGCCATTACATTTGGTAAGATAAATGGTAAAAGTGCCACTAGCTTCTTTGGGCATCCGCTTGCCCAACTTATAAAATGCAAAGGTTATCTTTATACCATCTTGCCCGTCGGGCTTACATATTTTGTACGTATTGGGATTGATGCAAACTATTTTACCGCCCATACTACCCTTATTTTTAAAGGCTATCAATGGCGAAATTTTTGCTATTGAAGAAAGCCTATAACTGTCAGAATCAATGTTTAGCCCGCAAGCCAGTTTATCAACATTGGTCATGAACCTATTAGTTTTAATCCGCCCAATGCCCATTGTTCTAAGTTCTTTCTGGTAGGTTTTCCTAGCCGCCTTAGTGTTTTCAGTATCTTCGGTGCTATGGGTATTTTTTACTGAAGAAATTTTGTAATACCCATTAAATACTATCTGCCACATAAGTAATGCAGCTACTTCATCGGCGTCAAGATGCCAATCCTCAAAGTTATCGCCGACCCTTTCGCAGAGATTATCAGCAAAAATTTTAAACTTATCAATCTGCTTAGGAACCCAATCTCTAGTTACCGCCATAAGGTTGTTTTTTAAATGAAAAAAGTAATCAATTTTATCTTTACTTCTATCAATTAAGGAAAGAAGGTTCTAATCCAAACGTTAATTGTATGTCTTTAAGGGGATATTGATAGAGATTATGCCTTAATTGTTAGACCTACAAGGTTAATCTCTATTAGTATAGTAGAAAAGGTTACCAATTATTACCTTATTTCCGTCAATATCCCCTTAAAGACATACAATCAACGTTTGGATTAGAACCTTTTCTACTGTACTGCTAACCTTTTTTCTTTAATCGTCAAGCCAAAACTCTTTGCTGTATTAGGTTTTGGTTTATTTCGCCATAATAATTTCCTTGTCAAAAACCGTTTTCCCTTTTATCTAGTATAAAATTACTTTATTGTCAGTTTTTAAAATATTTATTATTGAGAAAAGGGGGTATTGTAGCGTTTTGATAAAATAAACTTTGAATGACTGTATATTATTCGTTATCAAATACATCTTGAAATTAGAAATTGTCATTTCGAGGTCACCAGAAATTTAATTGTGTTTGTAAGGTTTGTTATATTGGTTAGTTATTTTTTTTATATCATTAGATTTCTTGTTGTCTCTAAAGAACGCGAAGACTATGGGGTAGATATTAGCGGAAAGAAAAACGACTGCTACATTTGTACTATTTAAAATAACTTTTTTTACTTTCAAACTACTAGTTTTTACCGCTAATATGGCTGCCGTCACTGCGAATTATGCACCCAGCGAGCTAGGAAGAAATGGGAATGACACCAGCTTTCGCCACGAAAATCAACCTGACTGTCACACTGAGCTTGTAGAAGTGCAAACAAGTGAACCTATCATCCCGACTTCGACAGGCTCAGTCTGACAGCCTTATTTTCGATGGTTACCTCACAAAGTTTAATAGGATGTCATTGTAAGGAACTAAGCAGCCTAAGCCATAAAAAAGGATTGCTTTGTTGGGCACAAACCCAATTGCGCAAAGACGTTTACAGGGTTTATAGAGGTTATGGATGGATGATTGACCTATTTATTTTACTATTTTACCCTTTAAATCTAATGGCAAACAACACACATTTAATCTTTAAAACATCTAATAAAAGAAGGGGTAATAACCACTTAAAACTATTAAAAAATGATACGTGGGCAACAGATGTTGATAAGATATGTTGGATTTATAATATAGTTGAATGCTTGCATTACAATGTCTTTTCTATTTTTTATAGAACCGTTGTCTTATATTATTAGCTTCTACCACTGTAAAAGCATCTTTTAATACGAGGGGAGTTTTTGATAAAATAGATAATAATGATAAAGCTGCAAATTCGGGTGAGTTACCCTTTTCCCTAAAATACACTACTGAAGGGGGATTGTGTTTTGTGTGTTTAAATATTATTTCGCCATAATCACTATCAAAAGTTAGTATGATAAGGTCTAGATTGAGGGCAATTTCAACTACTTCCAAATCGCTAATGCCTTGGTATTCCTCTTGTATACTTTTTACCTTAAATCCATTATCTCTTAAGATTAGGGTACTGGGGCGTGGGAAATTTTCGTTGGCTAAAAACATGTTTATGCAGAGATAGGGAAATATAATTCTTGCTGAATACAGTCCTTAAGATAACCAAAAACAGCCCTGATTGATTCGGGAGAGATGGTAGTGTAAGCATCTAGAATCTGTTTTTCTGTCCAGCCAGCAGAAAATAGTTCTAAAATAAGCTCCACAGAAATTCTGGTGTCTTTAATACATGGCTTTCCTAATAAAACCTGATTATCCGATACAATATAGTCCTGCCAATTCATTTTATCCAACATTTTATAATCTTACAAATCTAAGTAAGTAATAGAAAGTTTACTATTTTGTTTTATGTGCAACTTTTGTTGAACCATTAAAATTAAAAACTTAATGAGCCGCATCTGATGCTAGACAACACTAATAAAAGTAGGGGTAATAACCGTCTAAAACTATTAAAAAAGAACCTAGCGGTAACAATTACCGAGGTGGCTTATTGGTTTTATCATCTTGCTTAAGACAACTTACATCTAATGGCAAACAACACACATCTAATCTTTAAAACATCTAATTTAATCTTTAACAACACTGATACAAGGGGTTAATTAGGGCATTTTAAATAGAGCGAAAAGGACTGAAAAGGTAGTATTTAACTTTGGGCTTTATTAAGTAATGGCTAGTGGCGTGGGATTAATGATTTGATGTTAGACAACTTAAATATTTTGAAAATACCCACGTGTAATATTAATATTTATTGCTCATAAAGAATTAAAGCCTATTTTGCTACGATAATTTATTTTCATCCTAAATTGAACGATAATGAACGCACCTACTGTACAAAAGGGACATCCTAAGGGATTGTACGTATTGTTTGCCACCGAAATGTGGGAACGTTTTAACTACTATGGTATGCGTGCCATACTCATTTTATTTATGACCAAAGCCTTGCTGTTCGATAAGGTTTTTGCCTCTAACCTATACGGCAGCTACACTGGTTTGGTGTACCTAACACCATTGATTGGTGGCTACATGGCGGATAGATACTGGGGAAACCAACGCTCTATCATCGCTGGGGGTTTGGTAATGGCACTGGGCGAGTTGGTATTGTTTTTCTGTAGCACATTTTACCATTCTTCGCCAGTATTATCATCTTGGTTATTCTTTACCGGGTTAGGTTTTATGATTGCGGGTAATGGATTCTTTAAACCGAATATCTCATCGATGGTAGGGCAATTGTATCCGAAAGGCGATAGAAGGTTGGATGCTGCCTATACAATATTTTACATGGGAATTAATGTGGGCGGGGCTTTCGGCCCCTTCTTATGCGGATTGTTTGGTGACACAGGCAACCCTGCCGACTTTAAATGGGGCTTTCTAATTGGTTGCATCGGCATGTTATTGAGCGTGGTGGTTCAGGTGCTGTTTCACCATAAATACGTAAAAGATCCTAGTGGAAAAATACTGGGATTAACCCCTGTCAATTCGCCTGCAATAGCCACTAAGCCACTAACCATCATTGGTGGATTGTTGTTATTCTCTTTTGTAACCATTGGATTGATTTATATAGATGCCAAAGTTTTCAACTATCTCTTCTACTTATTAATTGGCTCGGTAACTTTCATTGCGGTAGTTATTTTCTCCGACAAAACATTGTCATCGGTAGAGAAATCTAAAGTGGGGGTGATATTTATTGTATCCTTCTTTGTTATCTTCTTTTGGAGTGCCTTCGAGCAAGCAGGCGCATCGCTTACCTTTTTTGCGGATGAACAAACTAATCGAAACTTAGGCTTTATAGTAGTTCCTGCTAGTTGGTTTCAATCGCTAAACTCAGCATTTGTGGTCTCTTTTGCCCCATTATTTGCGTGGTTATGGTTAAAGCTAGGTAAGCTAGAACCCTCTTCTCCAACCAAAATGGCTTTGGGATTATTATTCTTGGCAATAGGTTACTTGTGGATAGCTTTTGGGGTAAAAAATTTGCAACCAGGCATTAAGGTAAGCATGATATGGTTGACGGGTATGTACGCCCTACATACCTGCGGCGAATTATGTTTGTCGCCAATAGGGTTGTCATTAGTAAACCAACTTGCACCAGCAAAATTTGCGTCATTATTAATGGCGGTATGGTTTACAGCCAACGCCTTTGCCAACAAGTTTGCTGGAGTATTGAGCAGCTTATATCCCGACAATAAAACAACTAACTTTTTAGGAATATACGAAATGAGCAACCTTTATAGCTTCTTTATGTTATTCGTTTTTATGGCAGGAATTGCTTCGCTAATATTGTTTTTCCTTACCAAAAAGTTACAAAAAATGATGCACTAAGAAGGCGTAAGTAGTAAGGGATGAAGGGTATAGAACCAATCTTTAATACTTATACCTTGAGCCTTATTCCTTACTACTAAATAAATAACAATGGATCCGGAAGTAGCGGAATTTTTAAAACGCATTTTGACAACTATTGGGGTCATTCTATTTTGGATGGGGATGAACTCTACCTTCGGTATAATGCTTGGCTATGGCTACGTTGAAGCAAAAATAGAACTGGGCAATATCATCTTTTATATTTGGTTAGTATTGAGCCTACCTACGCTTATTTGGTACTTAAGAAAACTATGGAAGGAACAAAAAGATTTTGATGTGTATGATCAATAGCTAGTTTCAGAAGCCTTATTCGGCCTTTTGAAGCTACTGAAAGAACTAATAAAACCTGACGATACTGCCAATTCAATTTCTTTAGTAAGCCGATAAGCTAAATTATTCCTATAGAACGTTAAACAATTCCATTTAAACTTCGAATAGGTAAATTTGTCGTAATTATTCCTTTCTCAAATATTATTATGAGCATTTATAAATGGCTAGCGGTTTGTTCTGTTTTCTTTATTTTATTGTTTAAAACAACAAAAAGTAATGCCCAAGCTGATACTACTTTTTGGTTTGCTGCACCTGCTATTACACCTGGTCATGCTCATAAACCAATCTTAATGCGGTTTGCCACTTATGGACAGCCAGCAACAATAACCATCACCCAGCCTGCAGATTCATTGTTTGTTCCCTACACCTTTACTTTAGCAGCTAATAGTGCCACCACCATTGATCTGACAAGCCAAATAGATATAATTGAAAACAAACCAGAGAATACAGTACTTAATTATGGACTTAAAGTAACAGCTAGTAATAACATTTCTGCCTATTACGAGGAGGAGGGTGAAGTGAAATCAGGAACATTTAATAATCCAGAAATATTTCCGTTGAAAGGTAGGTATGCACAAGGTCTCTCTTTCGTTGTACCGTCGCAAATGATATTTGATGATAAGGACAAATTGAATCCTTTGCCTCAAAATGGCTTCGTTATAGTTGCTACACAAGACAGTACCATTGTTACCGTAACGCTGAGTGATAGTGATGCCATTGGTCATTTGCAGGGTGTTCCATTTACGATCACTTTAAATAAAGGGCAATCGTATGCAGTTACTTCTATGGGAATATTGGCTTCTGAACATCTAGGCGGAAGTATCGTTACCGCAAATAAACCAATATGTATAACCATATTTGATGATTCTGTGCATCTTGGTGGTCACTATGACCTTGCTGGTGACCAGATAGTATCGGAAAATGTTACAGGTAGTGAGTTTATTATGGTTCGAGGAAATCTTAATAATACCGACCCACCAGATGCTAGCTTTAACTCAGACTATTATTTTATTTGGGGAACAAAAGACAATACGACTATATCTATAAATGGAGTAAATGTTGGTACAGTAAACCGAGGCACGTATTATTATGGTAAGCTTTCAGACCCTAGCATGTATATCAGTACTAGCAATCCTGTATATGTATTACAATTTACTGGTGATGGCGAAGAGGTTACCGAAACATCATTACCAGCGATTAATTGTACGGGTTCTCAGAATGTTTCTTTTGTAAGATCTACTACAGAAGCTTTTCAGTTGGACATACTTTGTAAGGCAACCGAGATAAATAGTTTTCAATTGAATGGCACTTCTGGCACTATAAATAGTACTTACTTTAAAAATGTGCCGGGAACAAACGGTGTATGGGCTTATGCAAGAATTAACATAAACAACTTGCCAGATATTGATAACCTTATTCCTGCTGGAGCAGCCACCTTTGTAAGCAATACTTCTGGGCTATTTCATTTAGGCTTTTTAAATGGCATGAACGGAACAGGTTCTAGGCTTGGCTATTTCTCTAGCTATGGTATTGGTAGTCTTACACCTGTAGTACTTAATAGTGTATGCGATAATAAGAACATAAAGCTTGCTGCTAACTTAATAGATAACACTACTTACAGTTGGACTGGACCACAGAACTTTACCAGCAATATCTACAATCCGACAGTTACAAATACTACTCCTGCAAACTCAGGTACTTACACTGTTACTGCCAATGTTCAGGGATGTGGAACGTTTACAGATAGCATTAATATTAAAGTATATCCATTATCCACAGCTGCTTTTATTAGTCGGAAAGATACTATCTGTGTAGGTGATTCCAGTATGTTAACAGTTGCATTAGTGGGTAAAGCCCCATGGACAATGGCATATTCGGATGGGAATATTACAGATACTATCTTTGGAATAACTACTACACCGCTTACTTTTTCTGTTGCGCCAAAACAAAACACATTATATAATATAACCTACATTATAGACGCTACTCCTTGCAACTCTGGTGCTGTGACCACTAGCCCGACAATTTATGATACGGTTACGGTCAATCAATTCCCAACTGCCAATCTTCTTCTAGCCGATTCATTATGTATTGGAAAAACTAAGACGCTAAACATCGCTTTTACAGGAAAAGCACCTTGGGTATTTACATATAATAATGGAACTGATACTACTACCCAAACAACCAATACCTCGCCTTTTACCACAATCGTATCACCAAAGGTTACTACTTTATATACTGTTACTTCCTTAAAGGATGCTAATGCTTGCTCGGCTATTGTTCTGATAAAGAAAACATTGCAGGTGTCTGATAGACCAATCACTGCTTTTAATGTCAAGCCAGAATTATGCCTTCGGGATACTTCTTTTTTACAAGATACTAGTGTTGATAGTATCCAAAAGATAACCAACTGGTTCTGGAACTTTGGCGATGGGACAACGGACAATACCCAAAATTCAACTAAAGTTTATGGCAAGGCAAGTACTTATTCTATCTCGCTTTATACCCTTAACGATGCTGGTTGCTATAGCGACACCCTTACCAAAACAATTATAATAGACTCCCTACCTACTGCCGCATTTGTTTACAGCACTACTCCTCTTTGCGAAACAAACCCTATTTCTTTTACAGATAAGAGCATTGCCAATAGTGGAACTATACAAAGATGGCATTGGGATATGGGCAACGAAAGGATAATTGATACTTCCAATGGAAATACGTTTAGCAATATGTACACTATTTATGGCAGCTATACCGCTAAGCTGATGGTACAAAACAGCAAGGGTTGTAATAGCGACACCACTAGTAAAACTATTATTGTAAATCCTCTGCCACATGTAGATTTTGTTTTTCCACAAATCTGTTTGCATGATGCGGCGGCATTGTTTTCAGACACTTCTTCTATCGTTGATCATTCAGAAAACCAGTTTACTTACAAATGGAGTTTTGATGCTTCTACCGCTACACCAACTGTTCCTTTAGCTAATTATCCTACTCCTATCTCATCAAACAATAAGAATCCAAAAATTAAATATAATTATGTAGGTAATTATTTTGTGAGTGATACCGTAACCTCTAACAAGGGATGTGCTGCCGTAAAAACGCATTTATTTGTGGTAAATGGCTCTGATCCTGTGGCGACTTTTGACGTAGTTAATCCAACGAAGCTGTGTAACAACGATACAGTACAAATTAAGAACACTTCTACCGTAGATTTTGGTTCCCTTACTAAGCTCGAAATTTATTGGGATAATACAAACGCCCCAACCGTAAAGGATATTTACCTCAATCCTGCTGATACTATTTTTAGTCATTTATACCCCAATTTTCAATCGGCATCTGCTACGCCCAAAAGTTACACCATCAGGGTTGTAGCCTATTCTGGAGGCGTTTGCGAAAGTGAAATAGCACACACTCTCTCTCTTTTGCCTAGTCCCAAAGTGCGGTTTTTATCTATCGAACCAGTATGTAGCGATTCGCCTTTTGTGCTACTTAAGGATTATGTATCCGAACTAAGCCGTATTGATGGTGTTTCAAATTTTTCAGGACTGGGGGTTAATGCTAGTGGTATTTTCTATCCAGATTCAGTTAATGCTGGCACTTATAAACTCACTTATTCTTACACGGCTACCAGTGGCTGCATTGATTCTGCCAGTCAAAATATTGTCGTACTTCAGTCGCCTTCAGTGCAGATGGGTGACCCCGTTTATGTTCTATCGGGCAAGTCGGCAGAGCTTAGTCCAGTTGCCGCTTCGGGTAATGATATTAACTATCAATGGACGCCTGTTGATTACCTTACCATGAGTAACGATAGTACCACCACGGCTACCATCCCTGCTAATATTGGCGTAGATTCTATTCCTTATCTGCTTACTGTTACTGCAAATAATGGTTGTGCAGTTAGGGGCGGTGTAACTTTGCAAATACTTCGCCAGCCAGACATTCCCAATGTTTTTTCTCCCAACGGAGATTTAATTAATGACAAATGGGTTATGAAAAATTTAGCTGAATACCCCAATCCGTTGGTGCAGGTTTTTGATAGAAACGGACAGATTGTGTTTCAACACGAGGGATCTTACACTCCCGGTAATGCATGGGATGGCACTTATCAGGGTAAGCCTTTGCCAGTTGCTACGTACTATTATATCATCAATCCACGCAATGGTCGCCCCACTTTCAGTGGTTCGGTAACGATTATTAGGTAGTAACTAAAAGGAGAAATGCTCTAATCAATGGCCTAAATTCTGTCTTTTTCTTTAGCCAATTAAATGTTAAAAAGATTTGGGTTATTACCCCCGAATATTTTGGGGGGGGTAATAAGAAAGTTTTTGGGGGCACAAGAAATATTCTTACAGCTATGAAAAACTTTTTCATAACAACAAGAAACTTTCTTACAGTGATGAAAACTATTTAACCACACTGCAGAGGGTTTAATTTAAACTGTGTCAGGTGAAAAGAAAAGTTTATCCCTACACTTTAGTCGTTGGCTGTTTGAAAGAAACAATCTTTGTAATAGCAATAGTTACTGCGTGGTCGCTTTTATATTTTACTTTAAGATCAAGTGGCAAAGTCAAACAGGTGGCTTCTTATTGTTTTTAAATTCTTTCAGCTTCCTCATCATCCAAACTATCTACCCGCTTGGCGCATTGTTTTCTAGGGCGATCCACCACCAAATAAGGCAATACGTCTTCGGCCTAATAGGTAGAAGAGTCCTGAAGGCTAAGAATACAGGTTTCGATATAACTGATATGCATATCAATCAAACCAGTATTCATTTCCTTTAAACTTGTATAACTAACGCCACAACGCGTATTCCGCCTACTTTGGCAAATCTTCGTCAAAAATAGACCGAAGCCGCAGTCTATCTTGCCGAAGATTCATCTCATTCTATTAACTTATTAATGGTTTTGGATAGATGTCTTTCATGTGCAACGGGATAAATTTCAAAGTGTAGAAATCAAAATTAATGCCTCAATGTGGCAATCAGCTTGTTTTCGAAGTGAAAGTAGATATCATTCCCATACGTCAACAACTCATTTCAAATTGAGTTTAAAATGAAATATCCAAATCTCAAACGTTAATATTATGTTACAATATTAACTACAGAACTAATACCTCAACATAAAGATAGCTTCACCAGATTAATAACTCGTCCTATGAAAACAATTGTGTTTTTGCTGCTGCTGCTTACTGCCATTACGAATTCCCTTTTTTCACAAAGTAAAATAAAAGGAAAACTAGATACTCCCATTGATACAAGTTTTCTTATTAGGGATAGTTTAGCAATGCAAGCAGAACTTAATGCGAACCTATCCGATAATATTCCGATAATATATATTGATGATAACAACATGGGAACGCTTGGTAGAAAAAACATTTCCTCTAACCTGAGAGCTGCCAGAGACCCTTTTTTGTCTGCAACAACCTTCAATTTCTTTATTGCCCGATTCAAGACAAGGGGTTATGACTTCAGCAATTCTAAAACTTTTATGAATGGCGTTCCTTTAGAGAACCTAGATAATGGTTCTACTAATTATAGTGCATTTAGCGGGCTGACAAGCATCCTCCGAACAAGAGAGATATCTATGGGCTTACGCCCAAATACTTATGGCTTTGGTGGCATGGGTATCAATACAGACATAGACACTCGAGCAAGCATTCAACGTAAGAGAACAGAGATTGGTTATTCATTTTCAGATGGTAATTACACCCATAGATGGACATTTACACACTGCACAGGAATAAATAAGAAAGGCTGGGCATTCTCCTTTAGTGGCAGTAGGCGTTGGTCCGACGAAGGCTATGTTCCTGGTACATACACCAATAGTTGGAGCTATTTTGTGGGAATAGATAAGAAAATAAGTACCAAAAGAACTGTTTCATTTGTTGCTTTCAATTCGCCATCGCAAAGTGGAGGACAAAGAAGTGCAGTTGATGAAATGGATTCATTAGTAGGATCGCATTACTATAACCCTTCGTGGGGATACCAAAACGGTAAGAAGCGGAATGCCAACGTTATTAAAAATAATCAACCCACCATAATACTAACTGATGAAATAAAGTTTAATAATAGTTCTAGCCTTGTTAATGCAGCCTCAATTAGTCTTGAAACAAAAGGGAATACTAGCCTAGAATATTTCAACGCACCAAACCCTTCCCCTGATTATTACAAATATTTACCTAGTTATGAAACAGATCCTACGGTTGCTAACCTTACTGCACAACAGATAAAGACGGACATCAACTACCGACAAATTAATTGGGATGCGCTATATGCAAGCAATCAATCTCACGCAGAAACAATTGATAATGCCACTGTGAATGGACGAACTGGACAAACCTTTTCTGGGCTTCGTTCTTCCTATATCATTGGTGAAAGGATAAATAAATCATTGAAAGTAAACTTCGCCTCTACCTACAACAGACGGGTAGGCAATCACCTAAACCTAACTGTTGGGCTAGTATTACTCTCTCAAAATGACCATTACTATAAACGATTGGATGACTTATTGGGCGGGCAATACTATGTAGATTTAAATCAATACGCAATAGGTAGCTTTCCTACAAATCCTTCTGTTCAATATCCCAACTTGAATAAGCCAAATTCAATCATAAAGGCTGGGGATAAATATGGGTATGATTACAATGCACATATCAACAAACAGGAAGTATGGGCTCAATCAGCATTTAAGTATAGAAAAATTGATTTCTTTATAGCTGGAGAGGTTTCGCACACTGCCTTCTGGAGATATGGCAACGTAACAACAGGCCTATATCCTAACAATTCTGAGGGTAAGTCGGCGGTTTATAGCTTTACCAATCTTAGTTTAAAGGGTGGATTGACTTATAAGATTAATGGCAAGAATTACTTGTTTGCCAGTGCCGCCTATCTTACCCAAGCCCCTGAATTCAAGAATATATTCTTATCTGCGGAAAACAGAGATCAGGTTCAGGATAATATATCCAACCAACAAACTACAAGTGTAGAAGGTGGCTATATACTTAACGCACCTACTTTACGATTAAGGCTTAGCAGTTATTATACTCAAATAGACCATCAGATGAATGTAATGAGTTTTTATAATGATGACTATTACACTTATACAAATTATGGCATAAGCAATATATCGAAAGTACATTATGGTGGTGAACTAGGCTTTGAAGCCAAGTTAACACCAGAAGTAATAATAAATAGTGCTGCCTCTGTAGGAAGATATTACTACAACAGTCGTCAAAATGCTACTACTGTAAACGATAACACGCAAGGTATTATAGGCAAGGATACTGTGTTTTCCATGAATTATCGGGTAGCAAACACCCCACAAGAAGCTTATAGTCTTGGGATAGAATATCGCTCTGTTAAGTACTGGTATATTGGCATCAATGCAAACTATTTCGACCAAATATGGGCAGGGTTCAATCCCATACGTCTTACCAAACAAGCAGTATCAGATGTAGTGTTTCAATCGAAAGATTATTATAATATCATTAATCAACAACGATTACCTAGTCAGCTAATACTCAATTTGGCTGGTGGCTATTCATGGAAACTACCCAAACTATGGTTGCATAAAAACCTATCGTTACTAATGCTTAATGCAAGGATTAGTAACCTTTTGGATAACAAAGACCTTATTACTTATGGCGGACAACAATTGCGTTTTGAGGTTGCCAATTCTAATAAATTTCAATCGAGATATTCTTATGCTGATGGACTCACTTATAATATAAGTACAACACTCAGATTCTAACTGATAAATAAAACAAATATTACAACAATTTAAAACAAGTATATGAGATACAATAAGATTACCGTAATTATTTCTTTGGTTATCATCATCACTACAGCTATCATTTTAATGGCTTGTAACAAGAAGTTTGATGCGCCACCAAACATTCCTTTAACCTTGGTAGATACCAGTATTACCAATCACCTTATCTCAATAAGTACACTAAAAAAGAGGCATACTATCACTGGATTGGAAGCTATAACGGATAATTGCATTATCACAGGAATTGTGGGTGGAGATGACGAAAACGGAAATCTTTACAAACAAATTACCCTACAAGATAGCACTGGGGGCATTGCTATTATTTTGGACAGGAGTAGTCTTTACATTGATTATCCCGTTGGAAGACGGTTATACATCAAGTGCCGAGGGCTATACATTAGCGACTATAATCATTCCATTCAGTTGGGGTCTTTAAATAGTTCTGTACCTACGAATCTTGCTATTACTTCAATACCTGCGCCTTTGTTTGATCAATTCATTATTAAAGGTTCTTTATCCAATCCTATCACCCCAACCTTAGTAACACTTGCACAATTAAACACTATGGCATTGCTAAGTGCTGCTGATATAGTGGCTAAAGATACCTTGCAGAGTGTACTAGTGCAACTGAATGATGTTGAACTGGCAGTTACTGACCTAAACCTAATATACGCAGACACCTCTGCCGCAAAGAAATCTGTAAATAGAAATATTACAGATTGTAAAGGCACAGCTGGAGTAGTTCTTTATACTAGCGGCTTTGCCAACTTTGCAGGCTTTACACCGCCAACAGGAAAGGGAAGTATTTTTGGAATATACACTCCCTACAAAACAACTGCAGAGTTAATAGTGCGCGACACAAGTGATGTTAAGCTATACGATACCCGTTGTGGATCAGCCGCAGCAACCACTTTATTCAGCGAAATATTTTCTGGCATTACTAATAAGGCAACTATTACCACCACTGGTAGCGGCAATAGTTGGAAGAATATTGCCGAAGTTGGTGGCAAATCTTTTGTTGGTTATGTATCAGGCACCACACATTTGGCTAGCGTTTCTGCGTATGGCGCAACTGGTACTGTTACTAGCTGGATGATTACACAGGCAATTAATATCCCTCAAGATATCAACTCGCCCTCACTTACTTTTACATCCACAGATGGATATGACAATGGTGCTTCTTTCAAGTTGATGGTTTCTACAAATTATGGCGGCAGCAACTCGCCATCCTCCTCAACTTGGACACAATTACCTGCCATCATCCCAACAGGTGATGCTAAGTTTGGCAAATCGACCAACTCTGGCAATGTAGATTTAAGTGCATACATCGGGCAAACTATCTATTTAGGTTGGAGATACGATGGTAGCACCTATAAAAACACCACGTATGAATTTGGAAATATAAAGGTTACTGGTTATTAGTACATCACTACACACAACTTTAGTCAATCAAACAAAACTCTTATCCCCCCCCTTCCTTGCAGCCCGCACCTCTCATCTTTAAATTAAATAATGGCAACCAAATGTACACGCTTGTGACACCGCCGTTTAAAGATAGTGAGTATAGTACGCAAAATTAGCGTTGATTACTACTTATTCGACTTATAAACGTGGTGGCTAAGCGCGAAAGTCGGCGTATGAAACACAAAGGGGTACATCTAACTTGATGGTGGACACAACCGTCGAATACTTAGATGGCCTCGATAACGGAAACGTTAGCATTACTTTTAAGGCGGTTATAAGGTAGAAGTGCTGCCACAAAGCCTACTCAAGCAATAGATATGAGTTGTAATAAATGCTTTAAGTGCTAAGACATTGAAAGCATTTTTCTTTTATTGATGATGACACCTCATAATTCATGACTAGCTAACGGTACATTTGCGCACTAAACAAAAAAGCAAAAAATGCAACTTAATACAGTGATATTTGATATTGATGGATTATTGATAGACAGTGAACCCTTATGGAACGAAGCCGCAACAGAGGTTTTTAAACTATACGATATTTCCCTTACTGAGCAACAATACCTAAGTACAACTGGACTTAGAACAAAAGAGTTCGTAATTCAGTGGTTTGATTATTTTAATATTTCTCAAAACAGGGCAGCTGAAGCGGAAAGAAGAATAATAATTTCGGTATTAAAGAAAATTGAAGAGAAAGCTACAATCATGAAGGGGGTAACGCATATATTCAACTTCTTTCTTAGTAAAGGCTTTAAGATAGGACTTGCTACTTCTTCCCCGCAGGAATTAATAGACTTAGTAATAAAGATGATTGGATTGGAAAGTATTGTTCACGCAACAGCTTCGGCTCAAAAACTACCCTATGGCAAACCACATCCTCAGGTTTATTTGGAATGTGCTGCCAAATTAAATTCAAATCCTAGCTCTTGTGTTTGCTTTGAGGACTCTTTTAATGGATTGATAGCAGCAAAGGCTGCAAGAATGAAATGCGTGGTAATTCCTCACCACGCATTATTAAAGGAAGAAAGATGGGGAGCAGCCGATCTAAAACTATCCTCACTACAAAACTTTGGAGAGCTTCATTTTGGCGTATTATTTAACTAATGAGTATATAGTAAATATTTTATTCAGTATCCTTTTTCTTCTTGGCAGATTTTGGTGTAAGCATCAAAAACATCTTCTTACCTTCTAGTTTAGGTAAGCTTTCAGGCTGACCACAATCTGCTAACCGCTCTGCGAATTTCAAAAGAATCAACTCGCCACGTTCCTTAAACATGATGGCACGTCCCTTAAATTGAACCCAAGCTTTAACCTTATTTCCTTCTTTAAGAAATTTTTCGGCGTGCTTAGATTTAAAATCAAAGTCATGATCATCTGTTCCTGGTGTAAAACGAACTTCTTTTACTTCACTTTGCTTAGCATTGGCTTTCATTTCTTTTTCCTTACGTTTCTTTTCGTAAAGAAATTTTTTGTAATCAATTGCTTTACAAACAGGCGGAGCCGCATTAGGGGAAATTTCTACTAAATCTAGCTCAAGTTGTTGAGCAATTTTTAAGGCTTCTTGAATTGGATAGATGCCAACTGTTACATTTTCACCAACTAAACGAACTTGCAAAGCGCGTATTCTTTCATTGATTCGGTGTTCTGGTTCTTGTTGTTTGTTAAAACGGGGGTTGAATCTACCTCCCCCACTGTTGCTTTTAAACGGTAATGCCATTAAGACTTGTTTAATTTTATTGTGACTTATTTATTTGTTTATAAAGTTAGAAGGAAATCTATTCTGCACTCCTTCTTTCTAAAATTTCTTTTTTGATATTACTGATAAATTCTTCCGAAGATAATGATCCTGAATCACCTTTACCCTGACGACGTATTGATAACCTGCTTTCTTGCACTTCCTTCTCCCCTACTACTAGCATATAAGGCACACGACTTAACTCTGCTTCACGAATTTTCTTTCCTATCTTTTCTTGGCGTTCATCAATTTCTACCCTTACTCCTTCTTTTGCCAAAGCTGCTTTCACACTTTCAGCATACTCAATAAACTTATCGCTGATAGGTAATATTTTTACTTGTAACGGCGATAACCATACTGGGAATTTACCTGCATAGTGCTCTAATAAGAATCCAATAAACCTTTCATGCGTACCTAAAGGTGCTCTGTGAATAATTAACGGAATATCACTTTCATTATTTTGTGTGGTATATTCTAATTTGAATTTCCTTCCACTATTAAAATCAACCTGATTGGTAGCTAGCGTAAATTCACGTCCCACAATACTCCATATCTGTACATCAATCTTCGGACCGTAGAAAGCAGCTTCATCTTGAACTTCTATAAAAGGTGTTCCTGTTTCAATCAATACCTTACGAACCATAGATTCCGTTTCTTGCCAAAGTGCTGGTTCGTTTACATATTTCTTTCCTAATTTACTTGGAACATGCAAACTCAAACGCATTACATACTTCTCAATCCCAAATATTTTGAAGTATTTTAAATACATTTCATTCACCGCCTTAAACTCTTCAAAAAACTGTTCTTTACTGCAATAGATGTGTGCATCATTCATGTGTAAACAACGAACACGCATCAATCCAAACAACTCACCACTTTGCTCATATCTATAGCACGTACCATATTCCGCTATTCTATAAGGTAAGTCACGGTAACTTTTGGGTTCTGCGGAAAATATCTTATGGTGATGAGGACAGTTCATGGGTTTAAGATAGTATTTCTCACCGTCCATCTCCATTGGCGGGAACATACTCTCTGCATAATAAGGTAAGTGTCCGCTTGTTAGATAGATACTTTCCTTGGCAATATGCGGTGTAACCACACGCTTATAACTACCTGCACCTTCTGTCTCTTTAGCTAGCTTCTCTAATTCTTCTATTATAACTGTACCATTAGGCATCCAAAGAACTAAACCTTGACCAATTTCGTCATCCATTGTATAGATGCCTAACTCTTTTCCTAGCTTTCTATGATCCCGTTTCTTTGCTTCTTCTAGCATCAAAAGATACTCATCTAATTCTTTAAGCGTAGGAAAAGTAATACCATAAAGCCTAGTAAGTTGTTTATTATTTTCATCTCCTTTCCAGTAAGCACCAGCAATATTGGTCAATTTTATTGCCTTAACAGTACCTGTAGAAGGAATATGTGGTCCGCGACATAAATCTGTAAATCCGCCTTGCGAGTAAAAAGTTATCTCGCCGTCTGTGAGATTAGTTAATAAATCTAATTTATACTCATCCCCTTTCTCTTCAAAATAACTAATGGCATCCGCCTTAGAAATCTCCTTTCTTAGAAATTGATTGTTTTGCTTAGCTAACTCTTGCATCTTCTTCTCCAACCCTGCCAAGTCTTCTTCCGTAAGCTTTCTGTCGCCCAAGTCCATATCATAATAGAAGCCTCTATCCAAAGCAGGTCCTACCCAAAACTTTACACCCGGGAAGGTAGCTTCTACTGCTTCTGCCATTAAATGCGCTGATGAATGCCAAAAAGTATTCTTTCCTTCGCTGTCATCCCATGTAATTAACTTTAGCGTAGCATCCGTATTTATTGCTCTAGCTACATCCCAAACCTGTCCGTTTATGCTTGCAGCCAACACTTTTCTTGCAAGTCCCTCGCTGATAGACTTAGCAATATCCAAAGCACTTACACCATTTTCATATTGCCTAACAGCACCATCAGGAAAAGTAATATTTATCATACCTATATATAGTCCTTTATTTTGTAAAGATGGCAAATGTACTAAATGAGTTGATGTATTTAAGGCTTTATTAATAAGATTCAGATTTATGTTAAAAAAACTAGCATTCCCCAATCTGTATAAACATGATTCGCGTCAGAAAATAGTTGTGCGTTTCATTTAAAGCACCTTTAACTATTTTTTTTAATAGGTCTCGATTAATTTGCACGCTTGTGACAAATATGAAATTGACTTTTACTTTAATCGCGTTACTTTTTACAACAATAGGATTCTCCCAGAACCTTACAGGTATCTGGCGTGGGCATTTTGTACAGAACACTTTCCACCTTCGTTCGGGGCAGTTTGTTGAGGACAAATACAAATACGAAGTACAGATAAACGATTTGGTAAACGACGCCATAGAGGGAGTTACCTATTCGTACAAATCCACCTTGTTCTACGGGAAGGCAGCCATTCAGGGTATTTATACAAGAAAGAGTAAGACGCTTATACTTAAAGAGACCAAAATGCTAGAGTTAAAGATAAGCGACCAATCAACCGCTTGTTTGATGACTTGCTATCTGGACTATTCAAAATCTGCCGGAACAGGTAAAGAAACTCTTTCTGGCACTTACACTAGCGTAAACGAAATAAACGGAACTGAATGCGGAAGCGGTTCTGTTCATCTTGAGAAAGTAAAAGAAAGCGACTTTGAAAAGGAAGAATTTCTATTAAAAAAAGAGAATACTGTTGCCAAACATAAAAACGGACTTTCATTAAATAAAAAACCTCTTCCAAGGAAGGCAGCAATTAAACCAGGGGCAGAGGATTTTGTAATAAGTAAAGAAAAAGACAGACCTATATATAAGCTGCCGGATGCTGACACATTAGTAAACAAGGCACCAGACACAACAGCCGTAGCAGAAACTCCCGCACCAGAGAAAAAGGACACAGCCGTATTAGCAACTATTCCAGATGTTTTGCAAAAAAGAGAGAATGTATTAGCACAGTCATTTATGGTTGACAGTCAGGACGTTAAAATAGAATTTTATGATAATGGGCAGATAGATGGCGACACTATCAGTGTTTACCATAACAACATAAGGATAGTAAATAGCCAGCGTCTTACCTATTCGCCGATTACGATGCAGATACGCATTCAAAAAGAAAACCCTACTTACGAGTTTATTGTGGTAGCAGAAAACCTTGGTTCTGTACCGCCGAATACTGCATTGGTAATCATTACATCTGGCAGTAAACACTACGAAATAAACATTGCCTCTGATGAACAGCGTAATGCTAAAATTATGTTGAATTATCAAAAGGCACCTTCGAGAAACTAATAATAGAAGGTTATCGACTACTATTTTTCTCTTTTTTTTCTGGAATATCTGTGGTAACCTTTTTCTTATTTAATGAAAAGCAAAGCGGAATTAATTGTAGTTATGGAATAATATACATTGACTGGAAAGGCATTAATGAATTGATTTTCGTAAGGCTTTATTACTATTTTAATTAGTATATTTGTGTCAAATAAACTAGTATGACAGTAATTGGTTTTATGAAACGTTTTGGTACGCAAAAAGCATGTTTGGAACATTTGTCAAATAAAAAGTGGGGGCAATCCTTCTTGTGTTCGAGATGTAAATGCGCTGTTTATACAGAGGGCAATACCTATTTGGACAGGCGGTGCAATAACTGTAAGTATAATGAGGGTGCTACTGCCAATACCTTATTCCATGGGGTGAAGTTCCCATTGCCAAAAGCATTCCTTATATGTTACAGGCTTTCCACCAAAAAGGGTATGAGTAGCCATGAGATAGCCAAGGAAGTAGGTATCACACAGAAGACAGCTTGGATATTCTGCGCAAAAGTCAGGGCTTTTATGAACAGCAGTGGGTTGCACCTATTGGAAGGCGAAGTGCATGTGGATGAATGCGTTATTGGTGGCAAAGAAGAGAAGAAACCGGGTAGGAGCCTAGGGAAGAAGAAACCAGTACTTATGACGGTTGAAGTGAGAGCAAAGGGCAAGATAGGTAGGGTGTATGCCAAACGGATAGCCAATTACCAAAAGGAAACGATATACCCTATTTTGGAAGGACACATAAAATCAGATGCAAAAGTGGTGACAGATGCATACCCAAGTTATGACAAACTGAATGAGAAGTTCGCCCAAGCAAAGCAGGTGAAATCCATGAAGGGGGCGAACTTCTTAGAGATGCACCAACAAATTATGAACATGAAAGGGGCATTGAGAGGCCTACACCATAAATCTAGCGACAAACACTTACAAGGATACTTGGACCAGCACTGCTTTAGGACTAACAGACGAACAATGAAAGAACCTATTGTACTTAACCTCATTGAGAAGGCTCTGGTTAATCGGATAGTCAACTACAAATATTTAAAGGCTATTGCAGCCTAAGTATATTATTCTATGTAGTTAATTAGATTTCAAAACTCTACAAAACGCCTTATCCCCTCTGTTCCCTAAGATAAAAGTTATATTCTAAAGGCAATATAGCAACCCTTTATGAAAAAAGTTCTCTTTAAATAGCTAAAAGCTATTATTACTATAGATTAAAAGAACAATTAATAGTATTTTTAATAACTATCCGCTATTTGGTAATTCTAATTAGTTTAGTAAATTTGGCTAAATAAATAGGTTATGAGATTATCGGACTTCTTTACTAATTATTCGGATGAACAGACTTGTAAAGCTTTCTTTAAGTCAAGGCGTGAATTGTATGGCATAAGTTGCGAGCATTACGGTTCATTACATCTTAGTTGGAATGAAAAAGAGAGCAGGTGGCGTTGTAGGGAATGTAATTTCGCCACTGGCTTGAAGCAAGGAACGGTGTGTAAAATTCAAATTTAAGTTACCGTGTATGGTTATGGGCATTATACCTGATGAGTCTTACCAAGAAAGGATTCTCCGCTTTAGAGATGCAGCGTCTCATAGGTCATAAGCGTTATGAACCCATCTGGTTGTTGATGCAAAAGATAAGAATGAGCATGGGTAGCAGGGACGACAGGTATAGTCTGGATGGCTATATAGAAATGGATGAAGGATTCTTTGAAGGTCACCGAAAGAAAGAAACAGTCGAAGAAGGATTGAATAAACCTGTAAAGGAACTTGACAGGCAGGTAAAGGCGATAGTTGCTATTTCTGTAAACAAAGTGGATGTCGCTAATCAAAAGGTTAACCGTCCCGCAACGAAGGCTGGCTTTGTAAAAATGAGTGTGGTTAGCAGTTTGTCAAAGGATGAGGTCAGTTGTGAGGCCGAGAAGATGATTTAAAAATCAGCAACGATCATTACCGATGGTAGGCGCTGTTACACATGG
>JANYEX010000163.1 GCA_025359725.1 Chitinophagaceae bacterium
GGACGATTTACTGTTTTTTAAAGTGGTTTGTTGCCTAGAATGAATTTCCGAGGAGGTCTAATATATTTTATCAGGGCAAACGCATCTAAATTTAACTTATTGAGAAGCTGTTGCCAAATTGAATAAATATCACTTTTAAAGTCTTTTCGCCACAAAGCTGGCGGGCTTCGTACTTACAACGCCACTACGTTCTACCTTTTGAGAAAAATATCCTACGGATTTTTCTCAATTTTAGCTGCGCTAAAAACAGATAGCACTAAGGTGGCTTATGTAAGTACTGGTGAAAACGCGCGTATTAGTCATTTTAATATCTTTTAAATTTAGATGCGTTTGCCCTGATATATTTTACCCTTCCACATTTTTGTATCCAATAACAACCCACCTTTACAGCAATGCAAAAGAAGTGTCTGTTAAAAATCTGTTTGAAAGAACCTTCTTTTCACTAAAATTTTATTTGAGCGATTTCTAGTTGGAAACTGGGTAAACTAATAGACACAAGACATCCTACGGAAGTCTTGCGCCAAAATGGACATAAATGGAGAATTTAATTAAGATATATTACCCAACTAAATACGAAACTAGAAGTCAAAACTTTTTCAATGAATATGATTTTGAAAAAGTGATTACCTGCCCTAATGAAATAATAAGAGATTTAAAACTAAAGTCACAAAGAGTCTGTAGGTTTTGTAATTTAAAATATGGAGATGTCTCGTTTAAAAAAGATGCGCATATTATTTCAAATTTTTTAGGTAATAAATACCTAGTCTCTGATTTTGAGTGTGATAATTGCAACAGTATTTTTAGTAGTTATGAAAGTCATTTATCAAACTTTATTGAACCTATACGAGCTTTCAAAAAATTTTTTGGAGAAAGGGAAAATAAAAAGTTCAAATCACCTGATAAGAAAAGCGTTATAGAAAATATTAATTTTCAAGGTCTACAAGATTGCGTAAGTGTATCAAGAGAAAATGTAGATGACCCAATTTTTGAATTTGACCGAGAAGCTGGTGAAACTTCAATTAAGTTAAAAAAACAACCATATTCCCCATTGCTATTATATAAGTCCATTCTTAAAATTGCTCTGTCGTGTTTGAAGCAAGAAGATGTTAAAAATTATTAGTTGGCATTTAAATATTTAATCTCTGATTCTTTTGATGAAAAAGTAAAAGGTATTTCGAATATTCTTGTTTATACAACCCCACCTGATACTGGTTATAAAAGCCCTTTTGCTTGTCTTTTTAAAAAGAGGGTTAATAATTCGGAGATATGTACACATGTTTTTGCATTACATTTTATGAATCAAGTGTATCAGATTGTATTACCTCTACATATAAATGATTAGGGCCTTTGTAATAAAGAAATTAATTTGTTATATAGTCCTCCTTTTTTTGCTAGTTCAGAGATAGCTAATTCAATTCAAATTGACGAACGTTTTATAGATTTGTCATCGATGGAATTAGTTAAAGATGATATTGAAAGGTTGAAAATTCAATATGATAAAGATGATTACACTAACTTGAGTGTAATTAATTTGGAATCTAAAGAAATTGGAAAAGAAACAGAGTTCAATTTAAATGCTATTGCCAAAATTATTTTTTTGCGAAAAGAAGCAAAGTTCACGCTAGACTAATATGAAGACTTGCAAGAATGGAACGGGATTAAAAATCCCTTTTATTGGCAGTTCGGGATGCGCTTCGCTTAACATCCACGAACAGCCGTTTACTGTTTTTTAAAGTGGGTTGTTGCCTAGAATGAATTTCCGAAGAGGTCTAATATATTTTACCAGGGCAAACGCATCTAAATTGAATTTATTGAGAAGCTGTTGCCAAATTGAATAAATATCACTTTTAAAGTCTTTTCGCCTCAAAGCCGGCGGGCTTCGTACTTACAACGCCACTATGTTCTACCTTTTGAGAAAAATATCCTACGGATTTTTCTCAATTTTAGCTGCGCTAAAACTGGATAGCACTAAGGTGGCTTATGTAAGTACTGGTGAAAACGCGCGTATTAGTCATTTTAATGTCTTTTGAATTTA
>JANYEX010000193.1 GCA_025359725.1 Chitinophagaceae bacterium
GCTAGTTTTAGTGTATTTTCTAAAAGCTTCTTTCGTGCTTGGGCTAAAAGAATTCTGACTTTGAATGAACTTTACAAACGTAATCACAGAAGAAAAAATCTAAACCGAAAAGGAGCATCTATAAACGAAACTGCTGAGATAGGCTTTTTGACAGCCGATGGGAATAAGAAAAATTTAAGCATAGGCTCATTCTCATTTATCGGGAGAGCATCTTTGGCACTTCATGACAAAATTGAAATTGGCTCTTTTGTATGTGTAAATGATGGTGTGCAATTATTAACAGCATCTCATGACATTAATGATCCTTTGTGGAATCATATAAAAGGTACTATCGTTATTAAGGATTATGCTTGGATAGCTACTAACGCAATTATTTTACCCAATGTAACAATTGGATACGGAGCTGTGGTTGGTGCAGGGGCCGTAGTTTCTAAATCTGTACCCGACTTTGCTATAGTTGTAGGTAATCCTGCAAAAATTATTGATACGACAAGAGTGAAAGATTTAAGATATAATCCTTGCGAATTCTTAGCTTCCAACAGAGCTTGGCTTGTTGGTTAAACAGTAATTTCCCCATCTTCAATTGGAATCAATTAAAATTATAACCACAGATAGTAATCATGCAGTTAAGTGGGAAATTGAAATATTGGGGTAAGATAATATCTATTACAACGGTTATTCAGATATTAATTCAATTTGCGGGGTTTGCGTCTGGGTTAATCATTGTACGAATGTTCACAAAGCAAGAATACGCTTTATATACTTTAGCGAATATTGTTTTGGGAACGATTACAGTACTAAGTGATAGCGGTATAAATACGGGTGTATTTGCCTTAGCAGGAAAGAATACAGAGTCTCCAGATAAAGTCGGTCGTATATTATCTACTGGACTAAAACTTAGGCGTTCCTTCTCTTTCTTGTGTTTAATATTTGCTATACCGTTGTTGTTCTATTGGGTAATAGCACGTGGCGAAAATGTATTTACAGCAACATTAATCGCTGTATCACTGATTCCTACATTCTTAGCACAGACATCAGATTCAATTTTAGAAATAGTTCCGAGGCTTTATCAGAATGTAATATTTCTTCAGAAGAATCAACTTATTGTGGCCATTCTTCGCCTCGCCCTTTCTTTTATGTTTGTTTTCTTCTTTCCTTTTGCATGGATTGCAATTCTTGCAACGGGGATTCCAAGAATGTATGGCAACCTGCAATTATCAAAAAAAGTTCAGGAAAAAGCACCTTACAAGACTACAGAATCGGACGAGGAATATCGCAAGGATATAATGAAAATAGTTAAGCGAACACTTCCTATTTGCATTTATTACATCATTTCATCACAAATAACTATTTGGATACTTACTATCTTGGGCGAAACTTCCTCTATTGCAAGCTTTGGTGCACTATCAAGACTTACTGCTGTTTTCGAATTGATGAAGGTTTTCTTCGCTCTATTAATCGTACCTAGGTTTGCAGTGAAAGGAGATTATGACTACAGAGGGCTTTTAAGAATTTATTTATTCGTGTTTATTGTGCTAGCTTCATTGTGCGGCATTGTATTATTGCTAGTAACGCTCTTCCCAACGAAAATTCTTTGGATATTAGGAAGCAATTATTCGGGTCTTAATTACGAATTGTTTTTAATTGTATTATCCAGTCTTATTAGCCTCTCTTCTTCAATTTTATCAGATGTAATTTTAAGTAGAGGATGGGTAATAAATACAGTTTATCTAGTTGTTTGCAACATTATTACTTTGGCAGTATGTGCTAAGTTTTTCAAGCTAAATACCTTGGTAGGTTCGTTGTACTACGGAATACTTGTTGCAACCGTAAACTTTATAATCATGCAAGGATTTACTGTTTTCAAATTTACTGAACTTAAAAAACAGCTAGTTAAATCCTACTAACATCACCATTTTATTATTATGCAATCTATAGCTTGTACTTTATTTGAAGGTAACTATAATAAAGGGGTTGCGGCGCTGATCAATTCTCTTTACTCAAATAACTTTAAAGGTGCAGTTGTTGTAGGGTTTAGAGGGGAAATGCCAACTTGGACAAAGTCTTTGACTAAAATAGAGGGTGAGAAATTAGAGATTCAGAATGCCATTGGGTATTTCATCAATAGAGATATAAAAGTTTACTTTTTAGAACTCCATACCAATTTTCATTTTACTAATTACAAACCCTGCTTCATACTTCAACTTAAAAAATCATTTGATGCTACGCTTTATGATGGTATTTTCTATTTCGATCCGGACATTGTAAACATTTGTGATTGGAGCTTTTATCAACATTGGATTAGTTGTGGGGTAGCGGTTGTGCACGAAATAGTTTGGAATGATATGCCGCCAAATCACCCAAAACGAAAGCTTTGGTTAAAAATAGCAGAATCAGTGTCTTTGAAAGTTCATAATAACGTCAAATCAAATCTTAATGCTGGATTTGTAGGTGTTACATTCGGCAATATTTCTTTTATCGAGCTTTGGGCTAGGTTGATTGATGCCGCTATCGCAAATTTTGGGATGAATGAAAATAAATTCTCTCAGAGCGAACATGATTGGGATATTTTCAAAGTGGCAGATCAGGATTTATTCAATTTGGCTGCTATGACTACTGAACTGCCCTTGGCTGAATTTGGACCTGATGGCATGGGTTTTATTGGTGGCGGATGGCTTATGCTACACGCTACAGGAAGTCCTAAACCTTGGAATAAGAACTACTTTTTAGAATTTTTAAAGGGCAATAAAGCCTCTTTGACTGATAAAGAGTTCTGGAATTACGCTGATGGCATAATAAGGTTTAATACTAACTCATCAATCTCATTTAAAAAGTTCTCACTAAAAGCTACATCCTTTTTAGGTAGATTTTATAGCAAATGATTGAAGTAGGGAAAAAGGAGCTATTTAGACAAAGTCAGCACTCTTTGAGAGAAAGTCAGCACTCTTTGAGAGAAAGAGAGCACTCTTTGAGAGAAAGAGAGCACTCATTTGGAGAAAGAGAACACTCTTTGGGGGAAAGAGAACACTCTTTGGGAGAAAGAGAGCACTCTTTGGGAGAAAGTCAGCTCTCTTTTATATAAAGTCAGCACTCCTTCGAAAAAGCGACCAATGGTTATTTCTTTTATTCTAAAATAAGTTACAGATTGAGTCAGTCAAAGATTTAATCTGAATAGAAACTACTAATTTGAATGTCGAAAAAAATATTATTCAGTCATCCCATAGGTAACCAAAATGTAAAAAATCTTTCCAGATTTTTGGCGGAGGTTGGTTTAATAGAAACATTCATTACCTCTATCGCTGTTTATGATAAGAGCCTATTTGAAAGATTATCCAAAATAAGTTTATTGAAAGAGTTTGAAAGGCGGCGTTTTGATGAAGTTCTAAGGAAAACTACAAAACAATTTCCCCTTTACGAATTGATGCGTTTCGCTTTACCAAAAATCGGAATTCATGCTTTCAACAAACATGAAAAAGGAATTTTTAGTATTGACGGAGTTAGTAGGTACTTAGATTACAAAACGGCAATCCATTTAGAGAAGAACAATAAAAATATAGGGATGGTCTATTGCTATGAGGATAGCTCATTGGATACTTTTTCTGTAGCAACAAAATTGGGAATAAAAAAAGCTTACGACCTTCCTATTGGATATTGGAAAACTTACAGACAATTATTATCAGAAGAAAAAGAGAGAAAACCTGAGTGGGCTGCAACAATTACTGGCTTTAAAGATTCTACTGAAAAATTTGAAAAAAAAGATAAAGAACTTGCTTTGGCAGATGTAATTTATGTAGCAAGCGAGTTTACTGCTAAAACACTGGAATTAAACAAAGACATCGCAAATACCAGAAAGGTAATTATACCTTATGGATTCCCTAATGTAAACCAAGCAAAAAAGCCACTACCAAAATATGACGGAAAAAGGGCTTTAAAACTTCTGTACGTAGGTGGGCTTACCCAAAGAAAAGGAATAGCTAACTTATTTGAAGCAGTTGATTATTTTAAAGAAAAAGTTACACTAACAATTGTAGGTAATAAAGCTGTTGAGGATTGTAAAATACTAGAAAAGTATCTAAAAAAGCATAAATGGATTCCGACATTACCGCATGATGAAATATTGAAAACAATGCACAATCACGATGTACTTGTATTCCCTTCTTTGTTTGAGGGTTTTGGCTTGGTAATTACAGAAGCTATGTCGCAAGGCACACCAGTTATAACGACTAATAGAACTGTTGGCGAAAGTTTTATTCGACATAATGAGAATGGTTGGTTGGTAAATCCTGGGCAAACAGAGGACATAATTAATGTGATTGATGTATTAATGCAAGAGCCTGATAGTTTAGAAACTATAAGTATTGAAGCCAAAGAAACTGCTATGAAAAGAACTTGGAAACAGTATGGTGATGATATGTGTGCAGACCTGCGTAAATACCTGACTGTATAAATGGGGAATTTAGAAACGGATATATTATCTGAACAACAAAATACCAAGCAGGTCAAGTACCTCATTTGGGTTTATTTCTATTTATTAATTTTTGAAGGTGCTTTAAGGAAATGGTTTTTGCCATCATTGGCTACACCACTACTTTTAGTAAGAGAGCCTATTGCGTTAGTCTTAATTTATCTTTCATTTAAAAGCAAGATTTATACAAACCCAATTTCAGTTTTAATAGTTTGGCTAACCACAATTGCCTCTTTTTTCTTAACTATCTATGCAGGTCATGGTAATTTGTTAGTCGACATTTACGGCTTAAGAATATTCCTAATCCATTATCCGATAATATTTATTGTAGCGCACTATTTTAAAAAAGAGGATGTTTTGCAAATTGGTAAAGCTATACTATGGATAAACATCGGCATGACTCTACTGGTTGCAATACAATTTTTCAGCCCTCAAACAGCATGGGTAAATAGAGGAATAGGGGGTGAAGAGGGTTCTGGGTTTTCAGGTTCTGGTAGTTTTTTCAGAGTACCAGGTACTTTTTCTTTTACAAATGGACTTTCGATGTTTTATGGTTTTGTGGGAGTATTTGTTTTTTATTTTTGGTTAGAACGTGAGTTTATAATGAAAAATAAATTCTTACTAATTACCTCAAGCATAGCACTAATAGCAGCAGTTCCTTTAAGCATCAGCAGAACCGTATTGTTCCAATTGATAGTTTCTTTTGTTTTTTTAATGGTTTATAGTTTAAGACAACCCAAATTGATTGTTAGGTTACTTATAGGATTGACTGTTTTTGGATTGATAATTTGCGTTCTAAATTATTTTCCATTTTTTAAGATTGCCACAATTGCATTTTCAGACAGGTTTCAAAGTGCAAATAAAATTGAGGGGGGGGTAGAGAGTGTGTTTATAGATCGGTTTTTAGGGGGTATGTGGGGAGCGATAACGAATCAAAATACTTCCTTAGTTGGATTAGGACTAGGTATGGGAACGAATGCGGGAGCAAAACTAATGTCGGCAAAAGGATTTTTAATCTCCGAAGGGGAATGGGGAAGGTTAATTGGAGAAATGGGAATCTTTTTAGGAATGATTATTATCTTAGTCAGGTGCGGATTAACCTTAAGCATCCTTAAAAAAAGTTGGGTACTCTTGAATAATAAAGAACCCCTTGCTTGGCTTTTATTAAGTACTTGTGGCTTATTATTATTGCAAGGTCAGTGGGCACAACCTACCTCTCTAGGCTTTTCTGTTTTTGGTGCTGGTATTAATCTCGCGGCTATGAATAAAAGTAGCTTATAAAAAGTAAGCCGATAAACCATGATTATACTAATTGGAAATTATAAACCTGATGAACAAGAGAGCATGATTCGATTTTCTGATATGCTCTTTAATGGTTTAATAAAAGAAGGGATTGAAACTAGATTATGGATTCCAACAATTTGTTTCGGGATATTTTTTGGAAACACAAAAACAAGTATCGCAAAATGGGTAGGATATATTGATAAATGGCTTTTTTATCCTTTAGTTTTAAAAATACAATCTTTAAAAATAGAATTGGGAAAGAAGGGAACTGTGCGCTACCATATTTGCGACCATTCTAATTCTATGTATTATAAATGGCTTCCTGAAAATAGAACTAGCATCACGTGCCATGATGTATTAGCCATTAAAGGTGCATTGGGTTATAAAGATGCTTATTGTACATCTACAAAAACGGGCAAATACTTACAGCACTTAATATTTAAAAATCTTAAACAGGTAAATAAGATTGCTTGTGTTTCAAACTATACACTAAAAGAGCTTTCTGAATTGGTTGGTGATGAAAAACCTCAAAATGCAAATTGGCAGACTATCCCAAATTCTTTTAATAGTTCATTTTCTAAAATACCAAGCTCAGATAGTAATGCAATACTTAAGAATTTTGGTACAGACAGCAATGTGCCTTTTATTTTTCATGTTGGCTCTTCTCATGAAAGAAAAAACAGGCAGCTACTAATTAAACTTTTAGGTGTTATTAAAGATGAATGGAATGGTATTGTAATATTTGCAGGCGAAAAGCTTAATGAGGAACTTTTACAATTAGTAGAAAAATACGGGTTGCAAAAAAGAATAATTGACGTGGGCAAAATAACTCACGAGGAATTAGTTGCTTTTTATAGCAGTTGTTTTGTATTTATTTTTCCATCTCTTTCTGAAGGATTCGGATGGCCAATTATTGAAGCGCAGGCATGTGAAGCACCAGTTATTACCGTTAACTATTCACCAATGAATGAAGTTGCTGGAGAAGCTGCACTTTTTGCAAACCCAAATAATTTGTCAGATTTTAAGATGGCATTTGACAAACTAAAAGATGAAAAACTAAGAACCCAATTAATACAAAAGGGCAAACAAAATATTGAACGATTTAGATTGGATATAGTAACAAAAGAGTACATCCGATTTATAAATTCATAAAGCATCCTATGAAAATATTACACATCATTCCAACAATGAATCCTGAGACCGGAGGACCATGTGAAGCAATTAGAAACATAAGTGTGGAGTTAAATAAATCTAATATCCAAAATGAAGTAGTATGTCTAGACAATGAAGATGAATCCTTTATAAAAAATCAAAATTTTACTATTCATGCGCTAGGGAAAGCCAAAAGTCCTTGGGCATACAATAAAAATTTAATTGGTTGGCTCGAAAATAACTTATCGAACTATGACAAGGTAATTCTTCATGCACTATGGTTGTTTCAGGGCTTTGCTTTAAATAAAGCAATAAGTAACATTAAGAAAAAAACGAAATCTTTTAATCCGACTTATTTTCTTATGCCCCATGGAATGTTAGATCCCTACTTTCAAAAAGCTAAGGAAAGAAAGTTAAAGGCCATCAGGAATATTATTTATTGGCACTTGATTGAAAATAAAGTGGTTAATAAGGCAACAGCAATTTTATTTACCTGTGAACAAGAAAAGATTCTAGCCCGAAAAAGTTTTAAAAATTATATTCCCAAAGCTGAAATTAATGTCAGTTATGGAATTAGTAGCCCCCCGAATAAGATTGATTCTTTTACAAGTGCGGTGAATAAAAAATTTCCTGAAACACAAGATATAACCTCATATATCTTATTCATCAGTAGAATTCACATCAAGAAAGGGGTAGATATTTTGATAAATGCGTATGAGAAAATATTGGAAAATTACCCTTTGAATAACATTCCCAGTTTGGTTATTGCAGGTCCAGGGATTGACACGAAATATGGAAAAAGCATTCTACTTAAAGTTAATTCAAATCCTAAGCTATTAAATAAAATCCATTTTACAGGAATGTTAAAAGGTGATAATAAATGGGGAGCTTTTTATGGATGTGAAGCTTTTATTTTGCCTAGTCATCAGGAGAATTTTGGTATTGCAGTAGCAGAAGCATTGGGATGTGGGAAACCTGTTTTAATTTCAAACCAAGTAAACATTTACAAAGAAATTGAACTTGAAAACGCTGGATTGATAGAAGAGGATACTTTATTAGGTACATACACACTTCTTGATAAATGGTTAAAATTAACATTATTGGAGAAAGAACAAATTTCAATTAACGCAAAAAAATGTTTCGATAATCATTTTAGAATTGAAGCTACAGCACAGAATTTACTAAGAATATTAAATAGCTATTAACGTAAATCAAGGGTTTTTACTTTGAACTCCTCTTAAAAATAATCCTCAGATATATAATCCTGAAATGCTATTAGATTTAACCATTGCAATACCTGTAAGAAACGAAGCTAAAAATCTTCCTAAATGTTTGGAGGCTATCGGCAAAGGTTTCGTAAAGGAAATTATTGTTATAGATTCATCCAGTTCAGATGAAACCCCCTCTATTTCTAGAGCTTTCGGGGCTACCTACATAAATTTTGATTGGGATGGAAAATTTCCAAAGAAAAGAAATTGGTTACTACGAAATTATCAGTTTAAAAGTTCTTGGATTCTATTTTTAGATGCTGATGAATACCTGACGGAAGACTTCAAAAAAGAATTAATCCTTAAAATCTCACAAACAAGCTCGACTGTTTCTGGATATTGGTTGAAGTACAATATTTATTTCATGGGCAAAAAGATGAAAGGTGGGTATGCTTTAGAAAAATTGGCTTTATTTAAGATAGGGGCGGGTGAGTATGAGAAAATTGAAGAATCGAATTGGAGTAATTTGGATATGGAAATTCATGAACACCCAATTATTCATGGAAATGTTGCTACCTTTTCTAGCAAAATAGATCATCAAGATTATCGGGGCATTAACCATTATCTGATAAAGCATAGTGAATATGCAGCTTGGGAAGCTCAAAGGTTTGTTCAGAATATTAAAAACAGCAATAACAAAGTTCTTACTTACAAACAGAAAATAAAGTATCGTTTGATGGAATCAGTTTTTCTGGGTGTCACATTTTTTTTTGGTAGTTACTTTCTAATGGGTGGCTTCAAAGACGGGAAAAGAGGATTTATATTTGCAGTTTTTAAAATGAGCTATTTTTTTAACATCTACTGTAGAATAAAAGAGCTAATGTCGACTGATAATTAGCATTTTAAACAATAATTTACTAGTAGCAATAAAGACAACCCCAAAACATTTCAACCGCTAACTCGTATTAAAAAACTTCTCATGGACAGGCATAGGTATCTTTTTATTGGGTACAACTATTACCCAGAATTTACAGGAATTGCAAAATATACATCAGAGCTATGCAATTATTTGGCTAATGTAAAACGTTATGATGTGCATATTATTACGGGAAATCCGTACTATCCGATGTGGAGATTATACGAAAATTATCAAAATAAATTTCAGTCGGAAGTAATCAATGGCGTTCATGTTCAAAGGCTGCCAATATATATTCCTAAGAAACCAACAGGAATGAGAAGGATGATACAAGATTTTTTATTTTTCTTTTTAGGCATGATTTCTATTACCCAAAAACTAATTTCGGAAAAGAAATATGACTATGTATTTATTGTAGCTCCTTCTTTTTTATTAGGATTTATTGGTTGTTACTACAAACTATTTCATAAATCGACGAAAATTATTTACCACATACAAGACCTTCAGATTGATGCTGCAATGGCTTTGGGCTTAATTAAAAACCAGAGTTTATTAAAACTTCTTTTTTCTTTAGAGAGAAAAATTCTTAGTAGTGTAGATGTTATTTCTACCATTTCAATTGGGATGAAGATTAAAATAGCTTCAAAAATAAAAGAAGAAAAAGAGTGCTTACTTTTTCCGAATTGGATTGATAATGATATAATCTTCCCCTGTAAAGATTTCAAAACCCAAAATGCCATTATTGAGTCATTTCAAGATAAGAAAGTAATACTTTATTCGGGTTCTATTGGGGAGAAACAAGGGTTAGAAATTGTTATTGAAGTTGCAGAAAGAATGAAGAAATTTCCTAACATTTTATTTGTAATATCTGGAGAAGGTCCTTATAAAGTATCGCTAGAGCGGATGTGTAAAGAGAAAAAATTAGAGAACATTATCTTATTAAATCTCATTCCTCTTAAAGAATTTAATCAATTACTTAATAGAGCAAATATTCATTTAATTGTTCAAAAGAATATTGATGGCGACCTATTCTTTCCTTCCAAATTGAACAATATCATGGCTGTAGGTGGATGTTTTATTACAACACTGAATGAAAATGGCTGGATATATCATTTTATCAATAAACATGTTTTAGGTAAAATAATACCCCCATCATCACCCGACGAAATGTATAATGCAATTTTGCAATTGCTAGCTAGCAAAGAAGAGCTGGAGAAATACACAAATAGTGCTTTGCGTTACGCCAAAAATTTTCTTTTAAAAGAAAATGTAATTGAGAATTTTCTATTTAGTCTGTAATTATAAATCTAAATACCACTTACCTAGATACTCTTTTTGCTAATTAATTATGCTATCACACAATAGTAACAGTGCCGATTCTTACGTTCGCCCAGTATTTTCTACTTCTAATAAACTGCGTCGATTATTATGGCAAATTTGTTGGCTATTACTTTGCCGATGGACTCCCGCACCGTTACATAAATGGCGGATTTTTATACTAAAACTCTTTGGTGCAAAACTGGGGGCATCAAATTTTATATATCCCAATTGTAAAATATGGGCACCTTGGTTATTAGAGACCGAAGATGTAGTAACAATTGGCCCTAAAGTAGAAGTTTATAATCCGGGGGGAATATATATAGGGCATCATTCTATCTTATCTCAAAATACCTTTGTCTGCGGTGCAACGCACGATTACAATACAAAAGAGTTTACCTATTTAATGAAACGAATAGAGATAGAACCTTATGTTTGGCTTTGCGCTTATTCTATTCTTTTACCGGGAGTTCATTGTGGAGAAGGAAGTGTTTTAGGCGCAGGTGCTGTTGCTGTAAAAGATTTAACCCCCTGGACAGTTTACGGTGGTAATCCTGCAAAAGCATTAAAGAAAAGAGTAAAATTTTTAAATAACAAGTCTTGATTAGAGATAAAATAACTACTGAACTATTCGATTTGTGTGTTATAGGGGCAGGTCCATTAGGAATAATAACCGCCTTGGAATATGCCAGATTGAATCAGCAGAAAAAAGTAATACTAATCGAGTATGGCAACAAGAATACTACAGGGAAAAATTCATTGGATGAATCCATTCAAATTCCTAATCTACAGAATCATCATACCACTTATGAAGCCACTAATAAAGGATTTGGTGGCACTTCGGCAACCTGGGGCGGACGATGCGTAAATTATGACGAAGTAGATTTTATTGATAGGCCAATCATCAAAAATGGTTGTACTTGGGATATTTCTTTTTTTGATGAGGCAAAACCTTACTTACAAAAGACAGCAGAATACTTTGAATGTGGTAATGCTAGCTTTAATCTCAACGAAATAGCAGAATTTAGTTCAAGTAGCATTGCTGAAGGGTTTAAAGAAAGTGATGTTACCGACGCTGTAATAGAAAGATGGAGTATGCCTACCAGATTTGGTAAACGTTATCTTGATGAGATAACCGAAAATCAAAATATCTTTTTATTAGAAGGATATGAGGTTAGGCAGTTTAGCAATCCAGATAGTAGCGGTAAGGTTAGCAGCGTGGTTGTAAGAAATATTGATAACAATGAATCTTTAAGTATAAATGCCCTAAACTTTGTTATTGCCGCAGGCACCCAAGAAACAACGCGCATCCTATTAAAAAATGAGCACTTATTTCAAAATTTAGGATTTGCACCAAAGGCTTTAGGAAAATACTATCAAGGTCATATTTCGGGTAAGATTGCCTCTGTAAAGTTTTATGGCAATCCCAAAAAGACAGATTACGGATTCTTAAAAGACGCTAACGGGGTTTATTTACGCAGAAGGTTTCAGTTCAGCACAAAATTTTTGGTAGAAAACAACTTATTAAACACGGCAATCTGGCTAGATAATCCCCTTTATTTCGACCCGAAGCATAAGAATGGGGCTATGTCTTTTATGTATGTAGCTATGATAACCCCAATTCTGGGGAAAAAACTTGCTCCCCCCGCCATTGCACAGTCGGTTACTAAAGGAAAAGTAGTTGGTCTTCCCCAACATTTTTTTAATATTATTAAAGATTTACCGCAGTCGCTTTTTACCCCAGCAAGTATTTTTTACAGACGTTATCTTTTAAAAAGAAAGCTTCCAGGTATCTTTTTATATAGCCCTCAAAATAGATATGCTTTACATTTTCATGCCGAACAAGTGCCGGATGAAACAAATAAAATGACTCTGGCTAACGATAAGGAAACGCTAATAATAGATTACCAGCTTACGGATGGCGACGTTACCTCAATTATTGAAACCCACAAAAAGCTTGATGCTTATTTAAGAGAAATAAACTGTGGCGAGCTTGAATATTGGTTTAAACCCGAAGAGTTGCCCGAGGCAATAAAACAAATGTCTAAGGATGGGATACATCAATCTGGTACTACCAGAATTGCTAGCTCTCCAGAGGAGGGTGTTGTAGATAAAAACCTCCTGTTATTCGGCACCAGCAATGTATATATCGGCAGTTGTTCCGTTCTTCCTACTTCTAGCCAAGCCAATCCTACTTTTTTTGGTGGGGCTTTGGCTGTCAGATTGGCAAATCATTTATAAAAATGAGAAAAATAGCGTTGCTCGAGGGCATACATTCTTCTGTTTTAGGTTTCGGATGTGCGCCAATATTAGGTTCGGTAGGCGCTAAGGAATCTTTAAGAGCAATATCTTGTGCTGTTGAACATGGGGTAAATCATTTTGATATTGCCAGGTCTTATGGTTATGGTGCTGCCGAGGAATTTGTAGGGAAAGCATTAAAATCTAAACGCCATCAACTTATTTTTGCTAGCAAGTTTGGCATAAAAGCTAACCTAAAGGCAAAAATATTATCCCCCTTAAAACCTTTAATAAGACAAGCACGCAATTTTTTACCAAAAAAGAATAGTTCGGAAAGTGCATTGCCCAATAAACCAACTTTTCAGGTTGCAGATAGTTTACACTATCGCATTACGCTAAATAGCGATGAGATGACCAAAAGTTTAGAAGAAAGTCTGCGGGCACTAACAACAGATTATCTAGATTATTTCTTTATCCACGAGCCTTTATCTACCATCACTAACATGGATGAGTTGTGCAATACTGCCTACCAACTAAAAAAGCAAGGAAAGATTAGGGGTTTTGGCATTGCTTTTTATTGCAATCAAAAAGAAATACACAAAAGTTATCTGGACAGTTTCGATATTTTACAATTTAATAACTCATCCATCAAGTCTGATTATCATAAAACTGTAGAGGAAAGAGGTTTAAAGCCCAACATACTATTTTCGCCACTAAAGGGGGGGATAAGTAATAAGAAAACCCCTTCGGAAAAACTAATTACGCTCTCTCACGATTTTTCGAATAGTGTAATTCTTTGTTCCATGTTTAATGAAAAACACATAAAAGACAATTGCTTGCTATTTTCCTAGTATAATTGATAGCGTTACCGGTAACGCATAGTTTCAAAATAAGCCAACACCGGCTAGGCACAAAAAAAGGACATCCGCAACGATGTCCTTTTTCTATTTATACCCTTCCAGTTCACTTCAACTTTCCTATTACATACCAACTAAGCACTCATAATTCCTATTTCGTAATTCATAACTAAACTACACGCTTCCTTTTACAGCTACAGAAATAGTTACGCTCCAGTTGCCAATTTGTACATTCTTATAGCGATAAATAATTTTGTATTTCCAAATAACCTCTACGCCTGAGGCTGGCAAAGCAGAGGGGTCAGTAAAATTTGGTGTATCGCTCACATTTAAAAATGCAAACCCTGTTCCTGTGTCTTTCCAAACTTCAAAACCATCGTAGTCGCCAATTTTTGTGTGTAAGGTAGGGTGTCCTGCACTCATCGCTTATAGGGTTAAGTTGGGCGTGCCTTCCACTAGTTTTGCCAATACGGGTTCTTCAAATATGCCCAATGCCTTGGCAATGTCCTCGGTAAGGTTGCCCGATTTTACACATTGCTGAATTATTTCTCTAAACAAAGCTATCAAATCTGCCAAACAAACTGGCGGAGGTGCCGGGGTGGTAGGATAAACGACAAGTGGGGGCAACTCCCCCAAAACACCACCACCTTTATCCGAAATTAATAAATCTTTATACCCAGTAAAAGTAACAGACAAGGTATGAATTTTACCCAAAATTGTTAAGATAAAAATAAGGAATACACTGCCTTTGTTTGGTTATCCATTTTGGTGGTATCGGCCTTTAGTAAGGCTTGGTAAGTTGGATAAACGTCGCAAAAGTTAGCAATCTGTGTAGATAATTTTTCTTCTTCTGTAGCTACAAATATTTTCATGATAAATGTGTTTTTAATTGCTATTTATAAATAGACAATTGATTAAAAAAATAAAATTTAGGCAATAAAAGAGAGTTTTTTTACGACAAAAAATATATTTTTTGCCATAGAAAATGTATTTTCTGTCGTAAAAAAATAATTTTTAGTGAAAGAAAAACTGTGAAAAATGAGCCAAAAGGCTTTTACATTTTGTGAGGCGATACAGAAACAGACTTTCTATGGATATCCTGTTTCTAGGAAGAAGTGAAAGTAGGTGTAATAAATTTAGTAATAGGAAATACTTTTGGATGGAGTAGTAGTAGTAATTTATTTTATAACTATTTTCTTCCTATACCAACTTAAAAAAGATAATACAAAGTGTTATTGCTATTGCCAATGCCAACAATAATTTATACTTATCCCAATAGTGTAATAGTTTCTGCCACTGTGTTTGCTTGTTTATTATGGCTAATAGTTTCTCGTTTTTATCTGCTAGGGTCAAAAGTATTTTATGGATGGATAGTGCGCTGTCCAAAGGTAATAGTTGGCTACAGTGTAATAGGTTTAGTACTATCCCCTCTATTAATGTAGGATTGCGTACGGATAAAAGAATAGATTGGTTGTTATCATTAATCAATAAAGAAATCTGATTATACAAACTTTCAGTATCTAGCCTGTAAGGATCTAAGGCTTTGGTAAATTGTAATAAATCCTCCGATTGGTTTGCTATAGAAGTAGCCGTAACAACGGGGTTAGTCTTTATTTGGGTGTAAAATAATTTGTAATGATAGTCCTGCCTATGCTTACTATCACTCAAAACGTCGTAGGCGGTCTTTATGTCTCTAAATTTTTCTTCGGCAATGGGGTCATTATTGGCAACATCTGGGTGATAACGAAGGGCAAGCTTACGATAGGCCTTTTTTATCTCGTCGCTAGTAGCATTTGGCGATACATTGAGTGTGTTATAATGATTAGATGCTGTCAGAAAGTGCCTTTTTAATCAATCGAATATAAGTATTCACTACCGATAAAAACATTTACCGGCACGATTCATTTATATTTGTAATTCCTGTTGGAAAAACAGCAAAATTATATTTATGGCAAAGCATGCGTTCGACAAGTTTATGAATCAGGCACCCACTGGTGCTAAGAAGAAGGAAATGATTAAGGTAGAGAAGCGAAGGGCAAAGAAAGATGCCCAAACTATTGGCGAAAAAAAGCGTAGAGAAATGTGGGAAAAGAAGCATGGTGTAACGCCAGAGCCAGAACCCAGACCAATAAAAGCCAAAATAAAAAGGGAATTTAAGGAAGAGAAGCCAGCCGAGAATAAACCACGCTTTGGTAAACGCCCTATTAACAGAATTCTACGCAATGAAGCGGAGGGAATAGATACTCCAGAAGAAAAAGATAGCACAAATGCTCCTGAGACGCCAAAAAGATTCTCTAAAAAGTATGTTACCAGCAATAGCGATAAGTATTTTAAGGGCGACCAAACTGTTAATCCTGAGATTTTAAAAGAAGGGAGAGGGAAGACTTCTGCGGAAAAAGAAGAGGAGATGCCGCTTAATAAATTTATTGCCCATGCGGGAGTTTGTGGCAGAAGAGAAGCGGCTGCAATAGTAAAAGAAGGGCAGATAACTGTAAACGGGGATATTGTTTATGAACCAGGATATAAGGTTTTAAAAACAGATGAGGTTGTTCATAAGGGGAAGAAATTATTCCTTAAAAAGAACCTTGTTTATATACTAATGAACAAACCTAAAGATTTTATCACCACTTCTTCTGATCCTGAGGGAAGAAAGACGGTGATGGATTTGTTGAAAGATGCTACTAAGGAAAGAATTTACCCTGTGGGAAGGCTCGATAGAAATACTACTGGCGTTCTGTTGCTTACTAATGATGGCGAATTGGCACAAAAACTTACCCATCCTGGTTATCAGATTAAAAAAGTTTATGCGGTAAAACTAGATAAGCCAGTAACCAAAAAAGATTTTGATAGTATTATCTCAGGGATAACACTAGAAGACGGGGTTGTGCAAGCAGATAGTTTGGCTTATGCTGATGCAAAAGATAGAACCCAAGTTGGAATTGAAATACATAGTGGCAGAAATAGGATTGTGCGCCGCATATTCGAACATTTAGGATATGAAGTAAAAACATTGGACAGGGTAATGTTTGCAAACCTTACCAAAAAGAATGTAGAACGTGGTTCTTGGCGTTTTCTACAAGAAAAAGAGGTTAGGTTATTGAAGCACATGAACCAAAGTTTTATAAAGAAAGATAAAAACATAGAAATACCAGATTTAGACGCATTATAAGTCCTATGAAACTCGACATTTTAATTGATAATAACCACTTCGTTACTATTAATAAACCCTCAGGAATGCTTTCTATACCAGATAGAATGCAGAGTGAGATTTCGTTAAAAGATATTTTGATAGAACAATATGGTAGTATCTATACAGTGCATCGTTTGGATAAAGACACTAGCGGAATAATAGTATTTGCGAAGGATGCTGACAGCCACAAACAACTATCACAACAATTTGAGGGGCGCGAAGTAGAGAAGTTTTACTTGGGTTTAGTTAATGGAACTTTATCTAGTAAGGAAGGAAATATTGACGAGCCGATAATGGAACATCCGGGTAAGAATGGTTCAATGATTATTCATGCCAAAGGAAAATCTTCTCAAACGGATTATAAAGTGTTGGAAGACTTTGGGATATTTTCTTGGGTTGAGTTTCAGATTCATACAGGACGCACACATCAAATAAGAGTTCACTCAAAGCATATAGGACATAGTATAGTTTGCGATCCTATTTATGGGGATGGTAAGCCAGTACTTATTTCCTCTTTAAAAAAGAAATATAATCTAGCTAAAAGTGAGGAAGAAGAAAAGCCAATCTTATCCAGATTGGCTTTACATTCTTATAAATTAAAGTTTTCTTTTAACGATGAAGTATTTTCTTTAGAAGCAGAACCGCCAAAAGATTTGCGGGCTTTATTGCAGCAATTAAGAAAGTGGAAGAAACACTAGAGTATCAAGAACTATTCCTCCCCTGTTCCGTTCTTGCCAAACTTCTTTATAATACCTCTGCCGCTATCTCTAATAAAGGCTATTATTTCGTCTCTTTCATCGGTAGCGGTAAGTTCTTCCTCAATAAAGTCTATTGCTTGAGAAGTGTTTAATCCTCGGCTATAAATAACGCGGTAAATATCTAGAATATGATTTATTTGGTTTAACGTAAATCCTCTTCTTTTAAGACCAACACTATTAACGCCACCATAGCTTAATGGGTTTCTTACAGCCTTGATATATGGAGGGACATCTTTACTTACTAAGCTACCTCCGGCTATAAAGGCATGCTGACCAATATGTACAAACTGATGCACAGCACTCACACCAGCAATAATTGTCCAATCGCCCATAATTACATGACCAGCTAATTGAACACTATTACTTAGGATACAGTTATTACCAACAATACAATCATGCGCAACGTGGCAGTAAGCCATAATAAGGCAATTTGTTCCAACCTTTGTTTTGCCACGATCTGCTGTACCACGGTTTATGGTTACAAACTCACGAATGGTTGTGTTGTCGCCAATCTCAACGTAAGTCTTTTCACCATTAAATTTTAAATCCTGCGGGATAGCACCTATTACGGCACCAGGGAAAATACGACAGTTCTTCCCAATTCTTGTTCCCTCCATGATGGTAACATTGCTACCAATCCATGTGCCTTCGCCGATAGTAACGTCGCCATGAATTACGGTAAACGGGTCTATCTTAACGTTTGATGCTACTTTAGCATTTGGATCTATGTAAGTGTATGGATGCGTCATCCGAGTATTTATGAGTTTTGTGGTGATCAAATTTTAAATTTATCTTCCACATTAATAAAAAAGATGCCAAAGTTGTCAATATCCCTTCTTGAAGTAAAAAAAGATAAATATTATTTTAATTCCTTTTAACCAATTGAGCAACCAAATCAGCTTCTGTAGTTACACGTCCGTTTACATATACCGTACCGTGCATACAACAAATCCCTCTTCTGATAGGTTCTATCAATTCCATTTTTAAAATCATAGTATCTCCCGGAATAACCTTCTGCTTGAACTTACAATTATCAATCTTTAGGAAGTAAGTATCAAACTGACCTTCAGGCATCAAATTAATACATAAAATTCCACCAGTTTGTGCCAATGCTTCTATTTGTAATACACCAGGCATTACAGGATTATTAGGGAAATGCCCCTGAAAGAACCATTCATTAAAAGTTACATTCTTGATACCAATAATGTGCTTGTCAGAAAGTTCTGTTACTTTATCAACCAATAAGAAAGGAAATCTATGAGGAAGTGTTTTCTCTATCTTTTCATAATTGAATATTGGGGGAATAGAAGGGTCATAAACAGGTACGTCCTTAACATGCTTGTTCTTTTTTATGTACTGTTTTATCTTTTTTGCAAAAGCTACATTAGTACTATGCCCTGGCCTATTTGCTATTATACGCCCCTTTATTGGATAACCAATCAATGCTAGATCGCCAACAACATCTAATAATTTATGCCTTGCTGGCTCGTTTGGAAAGCGAAGTTCCAGATTATTTAGGTAGCCTTCGGTCTTTACCTCAATTTTATCTCGGTTAAAAACCTTTGCCAAACGAGTCATTTCTTCGTCAGAAACTTGCTTGTCCACAACTACAATAGCGTTATTTATATCGCCGCCTTTTATGAGATCATGTTCTAAAAGAGCTTCAAGTTCATGTAAAAAACAAAACGTTCTACAAGGAGCTATCTCTTCTTTAAAGTCTAGCATCCTTCTCAAGCCAGCGTGTTGCGTTCCTAAAACTGGACTATTAAAATCTATCAGGGTAGTTATTTGGTATTCCATTGCTGGCAACGCAACCATTTCTACACGCTTGCCTTCATCATAATGAAAAATATTTTCATCAATACTATACCATGCCTTTGCAGCTTCTTGTTCTAGTACACCTGCTTTTTCTATAAGCTCAACAAAAGGCTGAGAGCTACCATCCATTATAGGAATCTCAGGCCCGTTTAGTTCTATCAAAACATTATCAACGCCCATGCCCACTAAAGCAGCAAGTACATGCTCAACCGTGCTTACTTTGGCATCGCCCAATTGCAAAGTAGTTCCACGACTTGTGTCGGTTACCAAATCGCAATCAGCCTTGATAAGGGGCTTATTTGGTAAATCTATCCTTTGAAATTGCATACCAAAACCAGGACTCGCAGGCTTCAAAGTCATATCTACCAGTATCCCTGTGTGCAGACCCGTTCCAGAAATTTCTATCTCATTTCCGAGGGTGTGTTGCATGTCAGGGTTAAAATTTATATCCATTCGGTTACATTTAAGACGCAGCAAAAATAAGTGTTCAGTTAAGCTTTTGCGCATTTGTTTTAAACAGTATGCTTTTCAAGTAGTTAAACGTATCAAAAAACGTATAGTTTTATACATAAATCAAGTTTATTTTATTCAATAAGCCGTTCATTTCCTTTACCTAATTTCTTATTTCTTTGGGCATATTCTTAATTATATGGTACAAATAACTCTTTCTTACGTACAAACTGTTTTCACTTTTGTACAATCTCCTCCTTCTTTTACACAAACGCCTCCTATTTGTACCAAATGTTTTTCTTCTTTTACCACAGAATTTTTTAAAAAAGGCGAAGCGTCAATAAATATTACTTGATTTTATCCGCTCATTCATCAATAGAAATTCTTACTATTGCCTTTCAAATACAATTAGCAAAAATTAATTATGCAAAAGCAAATAATAAATACACCCCACGCACCCTCTCCAATTGGACCATACAGCCAAGCAGTCCGAGCTGGTGATTGGATTTTTATTAGCGGACAAATTCCAATTAACCCTGCCACTGGCGAGCTTAAAATGAATACCATTCAGGAAGAAACAACGCAGGTGATGGAAAACCTAAAAGCTGTACTAACAAAGGCTGGTGCAACGTTTGAAAATGTGGTAAAAACAACCATATTCCTCAGCGATATGAGTATTTTTCCTTCGGTAAATGAAATATACGGCAGCTACTTTACTGGTGATTATCCTGCAAGAGAAACACTTGCTGTTAAAACTTTGCCCAAAAATGTAAGCGTGGAGATAAGTATGATTGCGATAAGCAAAATATAATTAGAAAGGCGTAAGGCATAAGTGGGGTATTCAAACTTATGCATTACGCCTATAAACTTGTGTCTATTTTCTTACAACTTAACCTCACATGTTCCGTTAGACGTTTCCACAATGTAAACCTCTGGCTGAATATCGTACACACGCTGATAAGAAGAAACAATATTGCTGATTACTTCATCGCGTTTGTTTTTTGAAATAAGATTAATAGTACATCCGCCAAAACCTCCCCCCATCATTCTCGAGCCAATAACATCGTACTGCATTTTAGCTTCTGTTTCCAGATAATCAAGTTCGCTACAGCTTACCTCATAAAGCTCGCTTAACCCTTTGTGGGTTTGGAACATAAGCCTCCCAAATTCTATTAAGTCATTATCTTTTAAATGAATAGCTGCTAGTCTGGTACGCTCAATTTCTTGGGTAATGTACAAGCATCTGTCATAAACTTTTTCGTCCAAGTTATCCTTAAACTGCTTTACTACATCTACACTTACAGACCTGAAAGAAGTGATTTTACTATTTAATGTTTGAAAGAAACTAAGCCCTTCCATCGCTTCCTGATACCTTTTATTGTACTGACCATCATTCAGCGAGTGTTGAACTTTTGAATTGATTAATACCAATTCGTACTCATCCGAAGGAATAGGTAAGTATTCATATTCTAAACTGATACAATCTAACTTCATGCAATGCCCATCTTTTCCGTGTAAGCTGGCAAACATATCCATGATGCCACACTTTGTTCCAGGATAACTATGCTCCGCTTCTTGCGCAACAAGTGCCATCTGTTGGGTTGACAAACCAAAACCAAATAACGTATTCAAAGCATAAACCAAACCAGTCTCCAAAGCCGCAGAGGAAGAAAGTCCAGCACCCTGAGGAACATTTCCACCAAAAACACAATTGAATCCACCCATCTCAAATTTCTTTTTTTGAAGAATATGCAGAACCCCCAACACATAATTTTTCCATCCATCCTGCTTTTTTATAGCATTCAGTTCTATCGAAAAAGACTCATCTACGTCTGCTGCAAAAAAATTGGCAGCGTTAGTATTATTTGCAGCAATTGCAAACCAAATACCTTTGTTGATAGCGGCTGGCAATACAAACCCTCCGTTATAATCTACGTGTTCGCCCAAAAGATTTATCCTTCCCGGAGAGAAAAATACTCTAGCACCTTCGCCATAATGTTCCTTGTAATACTGTAAAGCTTGTTGTGGAGACTGCATAATTTAATTAAATAATGTTACTGAATAGGTTGTTGCAAAATGTGTTGGTGTGTTGGGTTCAATCAATAATAACCCCAATCCGTTATTAAAACAATCGGGAGCACCGCTAAGATTTTCTATAGCGATGCTTGTTTTATGTGGCGGTGTGTATATCTGCAAATAGGGATAGGAAGCATCTGGCAAAATAGTTATTTGGGCAATATCATTTTTCAAAACGCAAGTGTGTTGTCCTTCATCTGATAAATGAAAACAATTATCCAGAAAAATATCTTTCAATAATGTACCCTCTTTAAATCGCGTATCGTCTATAATATTACCTGTTGGCAATAGTGTTTCGTCAAATTCTACGTGCTTGTCCGTACTAAATTGCAATGTATAATCCTCAACGCTCGTTCCTAGTTTAAAATATGGATGCCAACCTTGAGCGTAAGGAATTGGGTGCGAATTAAGGTGGGAAGCACTCGAAGAGACCGTCAATTTATTGTCTGCCTCTAGTTTCCAAATGTGAGAAATAGTATAGCAAAACGGATAACCAACGTCTTCCTTATTGTAGGTATACGAAAGTTTTATCGAAGAATAAGTGTCTGTACTTTCTGTTTCTTCAATAGTAAAAATGGCATCGTAAACCAACCCGTGAATAGCATGAGGCGGCAGAAAAAACTTTTCCACCTTATATCCTGTACCATCAAATGCATATTCACCTTCGTTCATCCTACAAGTAAACGGGCTTAAGAAAGCACTCTTAAAACCATTAGTTATATTAGCGATGGCATCGTTAGGCGATGCAAATCCATCAACCACATCTAGACTAGTATTTTCCTTTTGAACGATAAATTTATTAAGCAAAGCGCCAAAAGAATAAATTTCTGCTTGTGTGTTGGTTGCTAAATCAGTCAAAGTGATGATTGGAAAAAGTTGGGTAGTATCAATCGTAGCAGTAAAGGCCATCTGATAAAGTGTTTGTAAGCGACAAATGTAAATAAAAGATGTAGTTGTGTGGTTACAAGAAATTGGTTAGTTGATGAAGTGAACACTAAACACAGAAAATAGCCCTGCTTTTAAATTATTGAGGATACTATTTACTTACATTACAGTTTTATATATCATTTTTCAATTTTGATATATAAACCTGAAAGATTTAGATATAAATGTCCTTAGATTGATTCAGGTTCATTTTTTGTTTTCTTAGGAGTCCTGTGGCAATGATTTATCCAACTTTTTTGAGTGATCTGAAGCATTACCATGACAGCATAAATTCCATATCACAACGAAACTAAAAAACTCTATTCGTTATATTTAAAATAAGATGGTACAAAGTCAGTAAAATACTTGCATTACTCTCCTACTTTTGCGCCCGAAATACATTATTAAAATAAATTGATTGTTATGGAATTCAGAATTGAAAAAGATACGATGGGTGAAGTGAAAGTACCTATCGACGCAATGTGGGGTGCACAAACTCAAAGAAGTATTGAGAATTTTAAGATTGCACAAGACATAAATAAAATGCCAAAAGAGATTATAAAGGCATTTGCTTACCTAAAGAAAGCTGCTGCGCTAACTAACTTTGATGCGGGGGTTTTAATTAAAGAAAAATCAGACCTTATTGGTCAGGTTTGCGACGAAATATTGGAAGGAAAGCTGGATGCTTATTTTCCCTTGGTGGTTTGGCAAACTGGTAGCGGCACTCAAAGCAACATGAATGTAAACGAGGTGGTGGCTTATCGTGCACACGTTATAAAAGGTGGTTCATTGACTGATAAAGATAAATTTATTCATCCAAACGATGATGTAAACAAGTCGCAGTCTAGTAATGACACCTTCCCTACGGCTATGCACATTGCTGCTTATAAAATATTGATTGAAACGACTATCCCAGGAATAGAAAAATTGCGTGATACGCTTCAAGCAAAGAGTACAGAATTTATGCAAGTCGTGAAAATTGGTCGTACACACTTTATGGATGCCACACCTCTAACAGTTGGGCAAGAAGTAAGTGGATATGTAAGCCAATTAAACCATGGATTAAAGGCTATCAAAAACACGTTGGCACACTTGAGTGAATTGGCTTTGGGCGGAACTGCTGTAGGAACTGGTATTAATACGCCAAAAGGATATTCTGAGAACGTGGCTAAGCATATTGCTGATTTAACTAGATTGCCATTCATAACTGCTGAAAATAAGTTTGAAGCATTGGCTGCACACGATGCAATTGTTGAAGCTCATGGTGCTTTAAAAACTGTAGCTGTTAGCTTGATGAAGATTGCAAACGATGTTCGTATGCTTAGCAGTGGACCAAGAAGTGGTATTGGTGAATTATTCATTCCTGATAACGAACCAGGATCTTCTATAATGCCAGGAAAAGTTAATCCTACGCAGTGTGAAGCATTAACGATGATTGCTGCGCAAGTAATGGGTAATGATGTTGCGATAAACATAGGTGGAAGCATGGGACATTTTGAATTGAATGTGTTTAAGCCAGTAATGATTTATAATTTCTTACATAGTGCAAGATTAATTGGTGATGGCTGCGTTAGTTTCAATGATAAATGTGCGATTGGAATTGCTCCACTAGAAGCAAACATTAAAAAGCACGTTGATAATAGCTTGATGTTGGTTACTGCATTAAATACCAAGATTGGCTACTATAAAGCAGCAGAAATTGCTCAGACTGCACACAAGAACCATAGCACTTTAAAGGAAACTGCAATAGCTCTTGGTTATCTTACTGCAGAGGAGTTTGATGCATGGGTAGTACCCTCTGAAATGGTTGGAGAAATTAAATAGTCTTAATACAATAACAGGGATAGGGTATTGTAGGTAAATCAATTTTACTTACTCCTTATCCCTCTTTTTATTGAATTTATGAATAAACACATTCTAAAAAACGAAGGGCTGTTATTTATAATAAAGTTCTTAGGGCTATTTGCCTTGTTATATTATTTCTGTCTCTTTTTTATTAGTATAACTTATAGAAGCAGTAATGAATTTTATATTTTCCTAAGAGACCACCTAAACTTCGTCGTTTTACTTCGATACTCTATCCTTCGTGCTAGCCAGTTTTTCTGTAATCTATTCAGTATTGAAACTTACATAAAAGACACTATTACCATAAGATTACAATCGTCGAGAAAAGGTTTACACATGGGATACGATTGTATAGGTTATGGTGTAATGAGCTTTTGGACTGCCTTTGTTGTAGCCAATAATAGTACATTTAAGAAGAAAGCTTATTGGCTTATCGGCGGATTGATAATTATTTGGTTTATTAACTGTCTAAGAATTACGTTTTTACTTATCGCTTTGCACAATAATTGGTCAGTAAACAAGTATTTAGACCACCATACACAGTACAACATTATTTCGTATTGCCTTATCTTAATCTTAATTACCTTTTATATCCGAAATAATAAAAACAGAAAGCATACCTAAGAACTAACATCAGCACCCAATCTTTCAAAGAATCGTCTTCTATATTTTGAAGGTGTAAGTTTCTTAACTTTCATAAATTGTTTATTAAAATTTGCCAAAGTATTATAACCACTTTCATAACAAATGGCCTCTATCGGCTTGGTCGTATCCACTAATTGCTTACAAGCATAACCAACACGTATTTCGTTCAAAAAATCTATGTACGTCTTCTTGGTACTTTTCTTAAAATAACTGCAAAATGCAGGAATACTCATCTGAGCATTCTTTGCTACTTCTTCTATCTTTATTGGTTCTTGAAAATTAGCAATGGTAAATTGAAATATTCTATCAATTCTTTCTTTATTTCTAGGATTAAACTCTTTTACATCCTGTGTTGATAAAGTATGATACTCTTGTCTCTTAGCCATTATCTGAAGGCATTCCATTAATAATAGAATACGTTCAAACCCTCTGGAATTCACCAACTTACGTATCAACTTACCTAACTGCAACTTTGTTTCTCCCTCCAAATAAAGACCCTTTATGGATGTTTGAAACAATTGAATAATCTGTTTGCACTCTGGCAGGTTCAAAAATGTACTTCCCCAGAAATCTTCTTTAAAATGTATTACAATAGCACTTGTTATTAAGTCTGGCGTTGTCTTTTGGAAGGTATGTGGCAAATTACTTCCTAAAAAGAAAATGTCATCCACAACAAAATCCCCTACATAATTACCTATATAACTATGTCCCTCTCCTTTAATAAACAATATCAATTCATATTCAATATGTTGATGCCATGGAACTTCAAAATTGGGAGTTGTATGTACGTCAGCCACAAATGACTTGTCATCGGCAAGGGGGAGCTTTTCTATTAATGGCTTCATAAAGCAACTGTATTAATTAATAACAACGTATAAAAATACATAAAAATGAAATATAGTTGTAAAATATTTTATTTGATATAAAATAGATACAAAAAAAAGAGCCAACCCGTATGGATTGACTCTTTTTAAAAAAGTATTCAACAGCATTAATTATAATTCAATAACTCTACGCTTCTGCTTATGAAATTAGTCAACTCACTTCCTTTTAATAACCCCTGAGAAAGCAAAGCTAAATCCGCAAGGTTTCTTACTTGCTTACCTTGTTTGTCAATATCAATCTCTTTTAAAAGGGTTTGATATATTGGGTGATTACCATTTACAGTAAGAGTAACCTCGTCTGGCATTTGTGCATAAAAAGCACCCATTCCACCACCTGCTGCACCCATATCTTTCATACGCCTCATAAATTCTGGACGTGTAGCAACCACAGGAGCATCATTATTAATCAATCCCTTTACTTCTACTGTTAGGTGTAGGTTATTTGCAGGAATTTCGAACAATTTCTTCAAGGTTTCTTCCTCATCCTTGCTCAAAACGCTTGTATTATTTTCTTGTTTGTCTATAAGGTTATCTACAATGTCAGAATCTACTCGTACAAATCCTACATTTTCCCACTTCATCTCCATGTGGTTAATAAACGCAGCATCTACCAACGTTTCTGCCTTTACTACTACATAATCTTTAGCCAAAGCAGCCTTAATATATACATCTTGATGGATAGGATCAGTAGTGTATAGTATGATATTCTTTCCTTCCTTATTCTTTTGTAATGCTTCTGTAGCAGTTTTATATTCTTCTAGCGTATAGAAAACCTTTGTTGTCTTTACCTGACCATCTTCTTCCGTTACTGTCTTTGGTGAAGTAGCATCTTCCATTACCAGGAACTTATTAGCCTTTTCCAAGAACTTATCGTCGGTCATCATGCCATATTTCACAAACAAACCAAGACTTTCCCATTTATCTTGGAAAGATTCACGGTCATTTCTGAAAATTTCTTCCAGTTTGTCAGCTACTTTCTTAGTAATATGGCTGTTTATCTTCTTAACATTAGGATCGCCTTGCAAATAGCTACGACTAACATTCAGAGGAATATCCGGACTGTCAATAACACCGTGTAATAACATCAAAAATTCGGGAACAATTTCTTTTACCTCATCTGTAACGAATACTTGGTTGCTATATAATTGTATTTTATCCTTCTGAATTTCGTAGCTCTGCTTAATTTTAGGGAAATAAAGAATACCAGTAAGGTTAAATGGATAATCTACATTTAAGTGTATCCAGAATAAAGGCGTTTCGCCCATTGGATATAACTCTTTGTAGAAGTTTCTGTAATCATCGTCAGATAATTCGCTTGGTTTCTTCGTCCAAATTGGGTTAGGATTATTAATTTGTTTGATATCCTCTTCTTTTGCACCTTCTTCGCTAAAGAAAATAGGCACAGGAAGGAATTTACAGAACTTTTCTAGTATTCCCTTCAAACGATAAGCATCTAAAAACTCGCTGCTATCCTCGTTTATGTACATGATAATCTTGGTGCCACGTTCTTTTTTCTCAACTTCATACAATTCAAACTCGGGGCTACCATCGCAACTCCAAAATACAGTAGGAGCTTCTTCTTTATAAGACTGACTTAGCACTTCTACCTTTTCGCTCACCATAAAAGAGCTATAAAAGCCCAATCCAAAGTGACCAATGATGTTAGCATCTTTATATTTAGTCAAAAACTCTTCTGCACCACTAAAAGCTACTTGGTTTAAGTACTTATCTACTTCTTCTTTACTCATCCCCACACCCTTATCCTGCACGGTGATGGTTTTTTCTTTGGTATCGAGGATTACATCAATCCTTAATTCTCCCAAATCGCCTTTTGCCTCGCCAATGCTAGACAATGTTTTTACCTTTTGAGAGGCATCAACAGCATTACTTACCAATTCTCTCAAAAAAATCTCGTGGTCGCTGTACAAAAACTTCTTGATAATAGGGAATATGTTCTCCGTATTTACCCTTATTTGCCCTTTTTGCATAATCTAAGTTTTATTAATTTATTTCTTTGAATAAAATGTAGCAATGTTTCAATCAAACACAATACCATCTACTGTTTTTCTGCCATGATGACAACACAAAGGGTTGTTTCCTGTCAAAAGAAAATGTTACTGCCCATAAAAGATGCAATTACCGACACAAAAAAAGCCCATCGAGCATTCGATGAGCTTTTTTCTGACTATCATTTACCAATGTCAATTATCAATTATTCCCTTCTTTCATTATCTGCTTTTCTTTCTTCCACCATTTAAAGCCTATGTATGCCATAATGGTTAAAGGCATAAACATAAGGTACAGAATACCCACGTTTAAAGAGTGTGCCGGCCCTTCGCCCAATTGAGACGCTGTTTTTGTACAAATACTGCACTGCGCAATGACAGATTGTATCCCGCAAAGCATGATTGCTACATAAAAAAATAGAAGTTTTATCTTGTTCATGAAGTAAGTGTTAATAATTGCAAATGTAAAAGGGTAATAAGTAATAAGTATTAGTTAATAAGTAAATAAACAACCTATGGGTAAAAAAGTTACAAAGTTAATTTTATATAAGTTCTAAAATACCTATTACCTAAAACTTAAAACCTAGAACTTAGCTGTTCTTCACATAAAAATCCACCATCGTGTCATATACTTTTTGCTTCAAGGCCTCTATAGTCATATCCTCTGGTTCTATTGGTGGCAGAAAGTGCATCTGTAGTTTGGTGGGTAATAAAAATAATGTCTCATGTATAGGACATGCCTTTGCAGAACCTAAAATAATACACGGAATAATAGGCGTTTTGGTATCTCGGGACAATTTAAACGCCCCATCCTGAAATTTTGCCATCGGCAAATCTGTTTTATTCCTCGTACCCTCGGGAAAAATACACATGTGGAATCCTTTTTTCAGCGAGGCTTTCATCAAATCAAAACTCTTTTTACGACTTGCCACGCTATCCCTATTCACTAGCACCGAACCACGAGCATAAAAACATCCAAATAGCGGAACTTTCGTAAAAGTATCCTTAGCAATGGTCTGATTAGGCCCCGGAACAAACGGACATAACAAAGGAATATCCAACATGCCATTATGATTTGCAGTAACTATATAGGTAGTGCCTTTTTTAAAATATTCTTTGCCATAAACCTTCAACGGCGATAGCACTAGGTACAGCCAAACCGTATTCCATGCCTTAGAAACGAGAATAAACCACCACATTCCCTTAGGGTCTTTTACCAATTTGGTAGCCATAGAGGGGATAAAGATGATAAGGAAAGTAAGGACAAAAGTAACCACGCCCCACACTGCCCATATCCGTGCAAAAAACGCGGTAAACAAGTTATATTTCTTTCTACTAGGTGCTTTTATCGCTTCGCTCATAAACTTTTTTTAATAATCAGTTTAAAAATACATTTTCAATGCTTGATAATCTCATTTTTTACAACAAGTTAAATGCAAATCATCAATCAGCGTGTCAGCCTGAGCCTGTCGAAGGCGGCATTTTAAGTTAAGCTATTTGCACTTCGACAAGCTCGGTGTAACAATCATCTCTATTTTTGATGTGAATGTTACAATTCTCCCCTTTAGGGGTTGGGGGCTCTTCTAAACAAACCAATCTATTGGGATTAATCCCTGTTTTGTCAACAAAAAATTCACCCTACTAAAGTGTTTGCACCCAAAAAAGCCATTATACGCACTCAATGGTGATGGATGGGCCGCCTTTAGTACATGGTGTTTTGTTTCGTCAATCAACACCTGCTTTTCTTGTGCAAATTTGCCCCAAAGTAAAAATATTACTCCCTTTTTTTCGTCAGAAATTTTTTTGATAACGGCATTAGTAAAGTCCATCCACCCTATTTTGGCATGGCTAGCGGGTTCATTTGCCCTTACCGTAAGCACGGCATTTAGTAAAAGCACCCCTTGTGTGGCCCATTTTGTCAGGTTGCCCGTAGTTGGTATCGGCATCTCAATATCTGTGTTCAATTCCTTATAAATATTTACTAGCGAGGGTGGCGGTGGCACGCCATCGGGTACACTAAAGCTCAATCCCATTGCCTGACCGGAATTATGGTAAGGATCTTGCCCCAAAATAACCACTTTTACCTTGTCAAACGGTGTTTTATCGAACGCATTAAATATTAATGACCCAGGTGGATAGATAGTCTTGCCCGTAGCGCGCTCTGTTTTCAGGTGTGTAGCCACTTGCAGGAAATAGGAACGATTAAACTCTTCCTTTAGTGCTTTTTTCCAGCTTTCTTCAATTTGTACGTCCATAAAAAGCCATTT
>JANYEX010000204.1 GCA_025359725.1 Chitinophagaceae bacterium
AGGTCTTGTTCCAGAAATAGGTAGTTACTACAGAATTGCTGCTGGCAATAGTTTGGGTGTTGGTGCTTTTAGCACTGCGGTAAGGGTAATGAGTATGTAAAGGTGTTTGTAGCAACTATAAACACAGGGGATGGCAACTTGATAAGGTTGTCATCCTTTTTTGTTTTGACTGGAACTTGGAAATGATTTTAAGTACTCGTGAATAAATTACACTTCAAAGAATCAGTACATAAAAAGAAAAAGGTCAAGGAATGGTAGCTTCTACAACTATAAACCTTGACCTTTCTTTTATTACTTAAAACTTACTACCTAAAACCAATAACTGATTTACTACTCAATCTTAGTTAGTTTAATAATGTTTGTTGGTAAATGCAAATGAACTGGTGTACTACCTGTATTTACAACTACATCACCCTCTTTCACCAACCCATTATCTTTTAAGATAGCAATCTGATCATCAATCATATTGTCTAAAGAGGTTTCTTGGTCATAGTAAAACGCACGAACACCCCAACTAAGGCTCAACTGATTTACCAATGTCCTTTCTTTTGTAAAAACAAACAATGGAGAAGCTGGGCGGTAGCTACTTAACATGAAAGCCGTTTTACCACTCTGTGTCATCCCTATTAAACCCTTCGCATTAATATCTGCCGCTAGTTTACAAGCGTTGTAACAAATGGCATCGCTAAAAAAAGAAGGAGAATGCGGTTGAGGTTTTAAATCATCCTCACGGTTATAACGATATTCTTTTGTTTCTACCTCACCGATTATTTTGCGCATTGTTTCTACTACTAAAGCAGGGTGCTGTCCAGCAGCAGTTTCGCCACTAAGCATTACCGCATCTGCACCTTCTAATACTGCATTTGCAACGTCGGTAATTTCGCTACGGTTAGGCTTAACCCTGTCTATCATGCTTTCCATCATCTGGGTAGCAACAATAACTGGTTTTGCACGGTGAATACACTTACGAATTAAATCTCTTTGAATCAAAGGAATCCTTTCTACTGGTAATTCAACACCCAAATCGCCACGGGCTACCATGATAGCATCACTTTCTACAATGATATCACGGATGTTTACCAATGCTTCTGGTTTTTCAATCTTAGCAATGATTTTTGTCTTGCTTTTCTTTTCGTCAAGCTTGCTACGAAGGATTACAATGTCCTTTACGCTACGAACAAAACTAAGGGCAACCCAGTCTAACTTTTGTTCAATGATAAATTCTAAATCTACCAAATCTTTCTCAGTCAAAGCAGGCAATGAAATCTTTGTATCAGGCAAGTTTAACCCTTTTTTTGAAGAAAGGATACCACCCAAAGTAACTTCAACTTTTACATTGTTGTCTTTGGTAATATTTACAACCTTAACTTCAATTTTTCCATCATCAATCATAATGATGTTACCCACACGTACATCATCTGCCAAATTTGGGTAAGATACATAGATTTTTTCTAGTGTGCCTACGCACTTCTCATTGGTGAATGTAAGAATATCACCAGCCTTAAGATCTAGTGCATTGTTCTCAATTTCACCCACTCGAAGCTTAGGGCCTTGCAAATCTCCAAGGATAGAGATATTATGTCCTTCGGTTGCATTAATGGTACGGATGTGGTTGATGATTTGAGCTTTGTCTTCATGAGAGCCATGTGAAAAGTTCAATCTAAAAACATTTACACCAGCACGAACTAATGCCAATAGTTGATCATACGAATCGCAAGCAGGACCAACTGTTGCCACAATCTTAGTACGTTGTTGTGCTACACTTGGTGATATTGTTCCTTTAGAAACTACTGGAACTGGGGTACTTTTAGCCATAAATAATTTTTGTTGTGTTTTAATCGTTGATTTATTGAAAAGAAAAAGCCAACTAAACTTAATTAGCTGGCTAATATTTTAACTATTTTCATCCACTCTTGACCAATCTTTTGCTTTTCTTTTACTGCCTTATCAAGCGGTGTATAGTGTATTTTATTATTAATAACGCCCACCATAACATTGTTCCTACCCACCATAAGGCTTTCTACAGCGTAGTAACCCATGTGACTAGCTATCAATCGGTCGCTACAACTAGGCGAGCCACCTCTTTGAATATGCCCCAACACACACACACGAGTATCTGCAGTTGGGATACGTTGTTTGATAATTTTGGCAATTTCTTCTGCACCACCAAACTTATCACCCTCTGCAACCACAACAAGATTAACTAACTTCTTTCTCTTTTCTTTTTCAGTTAAAGAGCTAATTAATTCTTCGATGTCTGTATCCGTTTCAGGTATCAGTATGTTTTCAGCACCAGTTGCAATACCGCTGTGCAAAGCTATGTAGCCAGCATCACGACCCATTACTTCTACTAGAAACAAACGATCGTGAGCGTCCATTGTATCACGAATCTTGTCTATAGCTTCAACAGCTGTATTTACTGCTGTATCAAAACCAATAGTAACATCGCTACCAGCTATGTCCTTATCAATTGTTCCTGGCAAACCAATACATGGAATATCATACTCGGCACTAAACTTTTGTGCACCCCTAAAGCTACCATCGCCACCAATAATAACCAAGCCATCAATACCGTGTTTCAGCAGATTGTTATATGCCTTTTCTCTACCAGCAGGTTCGTAGAATTCTTTACATCTAGCGGTTTTAAGAATAGTGCCACCACGTTGAATAATATTAGCAACACTTCTGTTGGTCATGTGCATAATATCATCTTCAACCATACCAGCGTAACCACGCATTATACCGAAAACAGATAAACCATAATAATTTCCTGTACGAACAACAGCTCTTATTGCTGCATTCATACCTGGCGAGTCTCCACCAGAGGTGAGTACTCCAATTTTAGAAACTTTTCTCTTGTCCATTGATTATTTGAATATATTATTGTAAAATAAATTGTCCTATTAAAGTGTCAAATGTATGCAATTGAGCCAAAGTAACAATATATGAATAATAAGTTAATATTTAGTAGCCAATTACCTTTAACGTAATTATCAATGTGTCATTACTACACATAACTCAACAGGGATAAGGATTTCGCATTGGTTTGTTTGATTTATTTTGCACAAATATTTTAACTAAAAATGAAAATAATAATTACTGGTAGCAACGGGTATCTTGGGCAGCATTTAACAGATTTTCTATCAAAGAGAAATTTTGATCTTATTGCACTAAGCCGTGGCGAAAACAAGAACATTATTACGCCAAATCTTAACTACTTTCAAATAGATTTAACCAATAAAGAGTCTATAAAAGAGATTATTACACGGATTAAGCCTGATATCATCATACATAATGCGGCAATGAGTAAACCAGATGTTTGTGATAAAAACAAAGAAGAATGTTTACTGCAAAATGTGACAACGACGGAATATCTACTAGATGCAGCTTCTACTATTGGTTGTTATTTTATTTATGTTTCCACCGATTTTATTTTTGGAGAAAATGGCCCCCATAGTGAAGAAGAGAAGCCTAATCCACTAAACTTCTATGGTCAATCGAAGTTGATGTCAGAGAACCTTGTTAAGAAAAGCGGGTTATCTTATAATATAATGCGTCCTGTATTTATTTATGGTCCTGCAAATCAAGATATAAAACCTACTTTTTTGCATTGGGTAAAAAATAATTTAGAACAAGGCAAAAGAATAAAAGTGGTAAATGACCAACGCAGAACTCCCACTTATGTGTATGATATATGCCAAGGGTTATTGGCTATGATAGAAAAAAGAATAACTGGCGATTTCCATCTTGCTGGAAAAGATATTCTATCTCCATACCAAATGGCTGTAAAAGTAGCTAATATCTTACATCTGGATGCTAGCTTAATAGAACCTGTAACTTCTGAAACATTCCCAGAGCCTGTCGTAAGGGCGAAACATTCGGGATTAAAGATAGAAAAGGCACGTAATATCCTTGGTTACGAACCCATTAGTTTTGAGGAAGGGGTAAATGCTACATTTAGTAAGTAACATCTAGAATTATCTATTGAGCTAATAACTTTACCGTATTCAAATAAAGGATGCACGTTGGTTTGTAAAACTAGACTTGTCTTTTCCAACATTAAATGATTGTACTTCGGATGTAATCTGATAAAGTTTTACAGGTTCTAGTAATCGTACCAAGAAGAGAAGAAGTTATACTTTTACACAATAAATGAATCGGAAAGATTTTATTAAATCATCAATAGTTACTACAATGACAACAGGAATTAATACACTTGGCGGGTTTAAAGCTTTTACAGATAATCTTGAAGAACAAGATCATTTAATGCCAGTATTGTTCGTTGGGCATGGCTCGCCAATGAATGGCATTGAGGATACCGAGTTCAGTAGAAGATGGAGTGCCATGGCTAAAGAGATTCCTGTTCCGAAAGCAGTTTTGGTTGTCTCGGCGCATTGGTTTACGAGAGGTACGCACATTACCGCAATGGATTTTCCGCCAACCATCCATGATTTTAGTGGTTTCCCCAAAGAACTGTTCGATGTTCAATATCCTGCTCCTGGCAATCCCATTTTGGCAAAAGAAACTGCCAATCTTATACACACTACCAACGTTGACATATCCCACGATTGGGGTTTGGATCATGGCACTTGGACTGTTGTGCGGCACATGTATCCTGAGGCGAATATCCCTGTTTTGCAATTGAGTATTGATTATACTAAGGATGCCAAATTTCATTACGAGTTAGCTAAAGAAATTTATCAGCTTCGCAAAAAGGGGGTGCTAATTATTGGAAGCGGCAACATAGTTCATAACCTACGAATGGTGGCATGGGATAAACTTTATGTGCCTGATTATGGATATGATTGGGCAAAAGAAATTAATAACACTTTTAAAGAATTGATTGTAGAAGGTACGCACGACAAATTAATTGATTATAAATCTTTGGGTAAGGAAGCATTATTGGCTATCCCAACGCCAGAACATTACCTACCATTAATCTATACTTTGGGATTACAAGGTAAAAACGAAACAGTTTCCTTTTTTAATGATAAGGCTGTGGGAGGGTCTCTTACTATGACATCTGTAAAGATTGGATAACCTAATTAGTACTTCTTTCTCAATTTTATTGGCTACTTAAACCTTAATCGTTTAGTTAAACTTTTATCAATTAAAGCTGTTTTAACACTTTTTGTAAATAAACTCCTGTAAGATTGCATTAAGGCAAATAGAACAAATTAATGAAAAGCAGACTCTTAAAATTATTTTTAATACCAATGGCAGCACTTGTGCTGAACCAAAGTATTGATGAGATTGAGTTTCGCCCATTAGTGATCACAAATAATATCGGCAACTTTAATGATTTAAACTCTGCCGTAGAGTATATATCGGAAATAATATTAGGACACAAAGACCTCTTCCCCGAATATCAGAAAGACGGACAACACAAACAATCTTCGCATTGCAAACATTTTAAT
>JANYEX010000210.1 GCA_025359725.1 Chitinophagaceae bacterium
TTACAACGCCACTACGTTCTACCTTTTGAGAAAAATAGCCTACGGATTTTTCTCAATTTTAGCTGCGCTAAAACCAGATAGCACTAAGGTGGCTTATGTAAGTACTGGTGAAAACGCGCGTATTAGTCATTTTAATGTCTTTTGAATTTAGATGCCTTTGCACAATATATTTTACCCCTCCACTTTTTTGTATCCAATAATTACCCACCTTTACAGCATAGTAAAGGAAGTGGTTGTTGAAAATTTGTATGTAAGAACTTCATCTAGATTAAAATAAACTTTATATCATTTACTTTCGCCTTTTAATTTAAAACAGGTTATGACAACAGAAATCCCATTAAGTCATCTTTTTCTTGACCCGGACAATTATCGTTTTAGGGATAGCGAATATTATGAAGAAGGTAGAGATATTACTAAACCAATTGTACAAAAAAGGATTGCTGATATTATTGCTGGCAATGTTGACCTCAATAAAAATTCGGAAGAAATTATTGACTTACTTAATAGTTTCAAAGCAAATGGATTTGTTCCAGTAGATAAAATACAGGTTCAAAAGATAGGCGAGAATGTTTATAAAGTATTGGAAGGTAACAGAAGGGTTACGTCTCTTAAACATCTAAAAGAGAAATTAGATAATGGTGATTCAGTTGGTAAGATGGAAAGCTTCGACTTTGAAAAAATTCCTGTTGAGTTGTATGAGGACGAAGATCCCAATCACTTTAGAATATTGATGGGGTTAAAACATATTTCTGGTAATAAGAAATGGGATGCTATTAATCAGTCTCAATTAATAGTTGATTTAGTTAAATCAGGGGAAGACAAATATGATATTAGTAGTTCTCTAGCTATTTCAATGACTGCTTTAAATAGATATGTTCGAACTCATGCCTTCATTGAAGAATATAAAAAAGAATATAAAGACCAGTTTAAGGCAAGGATGTTTATATTATTTGAAGAAGTTATAAAGAGTCCTGATTGGAGAAGGTTTATTGAGTGGGATAATGAAAATTTAGTTTCACATAATAAAGAAAATAGAGATCGTTTTTTTAGTTGGATATCAACTGTGGAACTTGGTAGCGGGGAAAATTCTGATGAGCTTGATGAAGATGAAGGTAGCTTAGCAAACACATCAGGCAAACGTCCTCCTATTATTAAATCTCAAGACGAAGTTCGTGAACTCAAAAAGCATTTAGGAGATTCTGCCTTTCTTGATAGAATGGAGGAAACTCAAAACCTGAAGGCAACAGTTGACTTCTACAAACAAGCAAATGATGGCATTGCATTTACGGATGCATTGGAACTTGTTGACAGAGGGATAAACAATGCCTTTATTAATCTGACTAATAATCCATCTGAATATGTAGATAAGTTTCAGCAAATAAATAATAAAATACAAACCCTTGGGCGAGCATTTGGGTTCATAGAATCAGGAGTGCCGGATTCTATAGAATTTAAAAATGAACTTTCTCAAAGCTTCTTTCTTAAAAATATAAGCATAACAAAATATAAAAAAATTGGGTACGCCAAAATAAATAACCTTAGTAAAATCAACATTTTTGCTGGGGGCAATAATTCTGGCAAATCTACACTTGCTGAATTGGTTTATTTAATAGCGAAAGGGGCTGACCCATTGGGTATTACTGATATTGTTAAGATTAGACGCAAAGGTAATTCAGTTTTCAACTATAGTTGGCTTGCTGATTATTTGGATACTACACTTCCATTGGAATGTGATTATGAAACTACTGATGGCAAATTTTCCCATTCTATTATCTCGAGTAAGATTAATAATATTGAATCCAATAATTTGGAATATGGACTTCCATTAATGGAAATAACCTTTTCAGTTAATAATGAAGTAGAATCATGCACTATTAACCAACGTAGGCTTTTAATTAAAATGAATACTTCTCAAAAATCAGCTGTAACTTATGTTTCTAGTCAAACAACCTTTTCGATGTTGATGCTTGAAGAAGCTTGGAACAAAGTATTAAAAGGTGACAAAAAGAAAATGGTTTTGGATTTCTTACAAAAAACATTTTCAGTTAGTGTAGTAGATATTGATTTTTCTAAAGAACATGACCAAGGGAATTTTCTAATAGATACCATTGCTGGTACAAGAAGCCACCTCTTTGACTTCGGCGATGCTTTCCAGCGATGCTTTGCTATTGCATTACAAGCAGTGAGTGCTGAAAACGGCTTTCTAATTATTGATGAACTTGAGAACGGTATCCATCACCTTAATTTTGAAATGATTGCGAAATTCCTACATCAACTTCAACAAGCCCTTGGCTTGCAAATTTTTATTACTACACATTCATTGGAAGCCATTGCACAATTTGCTTCCGTAATACCGTCTGAAAATTTATCTTTTCATAAACTTTATGTTAGGGATAATAAAACAAAGGTGAAAAGCTATACTGGCGAGGATTATAAATTTGCTTTGGAAGAAGTAGGCGTAGATTTGAGAGGATAGATACATTATTCAGCATTAATAGATTAAAAAATATTTTGGATTTGTAAACCCCATAAAAAATGCACGTAAAACTAATATTGGCAGAAGGTAGTCATGAAGCCGCTTTTTTACACAGGATGCTAACTCTTGTTGGCGGATTTGAATTTATTGAACCCAAAAAAGAAAAAATTGAAGGTTGGTCAGAAAAACTAAGTAACTATTTTGGGAATGATAAAATAAATCTTATCAATTTCTACGATAAAAGATTGAAAGAAAAACAATACAATAAAGATGGAGTATTTTTTGATTTTGCGCCTTTAGTATTTGTAAATAAAAAAAAAGGAATTCTCTTAATAGTTTGGGCTTATGATGGTTGGAACCAAATTGGCAAAATTGATTTAACTTTAAAAGAAATTGGGTTCCTTGTTTTTGATGAATCTACTTTTACAAGCAATGAGTTTGATTCATTTTTTATTTTTATACATACTGATGCAGATGATGTTGGTTTGGCAGAAAGAGCAGAAGCCTTTATACAACAATTTAAGGTAAAAAATCAAATACAAAAAATATCGGATGATTTAGATTTTAAACAAATAAAAACTCTTACAAAAGATATTTTTTTGTGCTTGACAAAAGAACACCAATATTTCAAGGCTGGATTCGGAAGTGAAGTATCAGTTTGGTTTTTTATATTAACAACTGTGGAAGATGGAAGTGAAGGTAATATGGATACCTTGTTAAAAGAAGTCCTTCGTAATTCTCCTCACTTTGATAAAATAGTTAAATTTGTAGAAGATGAAACTTATAGGTCTCAAAGTAAAGTCAAAAGTCTAATTGGTGCGCTAGGACAGGAGTACGAACCAGGATGCTCTAATTTAGTAATGATAAAAAATAAAGATTTTATTACAAATGAGC
>JANYEX010000073.1 GCA_025359725.1 Chitinophagaceae bacterium
GCTAGTAAAATGAGATCTGTTTTTACTGGTCATATTGATACTACAACTATGATAGAGTAGGATTGTATTTTTTCATTCTGGACAACACCTATAATTATCTAATTAACCCACCTTTTTTTAATGATTTAAAACGTATTCAACTCCTTTCTCGTAGTTTAGATGCAAAAAAATTTTTTTTTTACTTTTCTTGAACATTTTTATATATTTGTTTGTGAATAATCAATTACCTAACCAATTAAGAAATAGGCTTAATAATAAAACCTAAATTATGTTTGACATCTTATTACTTTGTTTTTCTAACTTTGGAATTGAGTTCATCCTACTACTTCTCGTGATAAAGTTCATCATACTACTGGTATACAAACCCAAAGACTTTAATTATGCCTTCAAACGCCTTTTTATTTATCACCACAGGTATGTGGTTAGGGCAGAAGATTATTTGAGATGGGGGCAATACAGAACCATACTAAATTTGTTTACAATAGCAATACATGTATCCATAATTATTTGGATCTTATCGCAAATCCTTCATCCACTTGCTATACATGCCTAAACTTTTCTTTCTGAACGTTAAACTAGAAAAATAAATAACAATTTACCTATTTTAAATAGTAAAGTAGCTTATTTCTCGTAAAAAATCTCTACAAACCGCACTTAATATTGCAAACCTCTTTTTTTTGCTCACCACCTTGTTCTTCGGTAAAGCCATCATACAATGAGAAGAAAAATAGTTTGAAAGAATAGTAATGTTCAACAACCAATTTGTTTTCCTTACAACAGGTATAATCTTTTCTGGCATCATAATTAACACCAAAAAAATGGCTAAATGTTGTGTTTAAGTTCAAAAGTGTTGTTACCGTTACAGTTACAAAGCCTGTTTTGAGTAACGCTAAGTTTACTTGCATACTGTTGTTTTAAGGGTGGAGTAATGGAGTTACTGATAAGCAAACAAAAAAGAAAACCCTGTAATAATTTATTTTTTCCTTTTACTTATTTTTTCTAATTAAAAGTAGTTGTGAATATTTAACCAGAATATAGTCTAATGCTTACTAATTAAGTAGTAAAAAAACTATTTATACAATAAATTCTTAACCTATATCACTCTTATTTTGGTTCATAAATAGATAACTAGAACAAACGAAATTTAAGGTATCAACCTACAACTATAACCTCATCACAAAATTATTACTATTGGCTTCATTAACTGTATTATTTAGGCTAAGAAATTTGATTTTACCCCTTTATAGTGCTCTATCCAACATCTAAATAGTAAATAAATTATCAAACAATACAGCACCTGTTATAGGTGCGTTTGCTTTTAAAAATCGTATGTAATAGCTAGGATACGTACCTGAAATTAGTAGGCTTATTACTATTTATACAAAGCTTTGATGGTTTATCTAGGCAATAACTATCTAAATATTGCTTAAAATATCAGTAAACATTCTCTCTAAAAATACTTTTTTAATATTAATAACTAACCTTTTAACTCAGGAAACGATTACCTAAAAGACAATCTACGCAATTTGTGCCTTAATCTCCGTAGAATGGGAGTCAATCTACGGAGATTTGAATTGAATCTACGGAGATTAGGTCTAAATCTACGGAGATTTGAATTGAATCTGCGTAGATTGGGAGTTAATCTACGCAGATTGAAACCTAATCTTCGGATATTGAGACTTAATCTACGGAGATTGGAGCCTAATCTCCGTAGAATGAGACTCAATCTCCGTGAATTTAGAAAATAAAGTTGTTTCTTAGGTATTTGTAAGCGATACCATCAACTAAAGAACTACCTTCAACCAAAATATTTCTTTCTTTCGTTTCCTTTCATCTCTTACAGGTACTTTTTTGTATCTCTTTTAGGTTTGCCAATCATTGTTTTAAGCTAGGTTTATGAGAAAAGTAAAGTGTAGTCGAGAATCAATTAATAAGTATCCATTAGAGACACTAGGGGAACATTTTTCTGATGTAAGGGTAGCTCTATTTGGGTTTACCGATCAGTTTCCTAGCCCACCAGTAACGGAGGATAACATGAAATTACTGTTCGATGATTTAGGTGAAACGGCTGCTAAGTTTAAGAATGGAGGCAAACTGAAAAAACCTGATTATGTGGCTGTAGTGCTTGCTATTAGGACGATGTTACACAAGATTGCCGATTATGTAGATGAAGTTGCTAATGGCAATAAAGACATTGTTGAGCTATCAGAATTGGAGGCTACTGGGCAAGTGCATTTGGGGGACAAAGCGATAAAGGAAAATTATGAAGTGTCTGGTGTTGCTGGAAAAAAGTTGATTGATACATTGCTAGAAACAACTTGCGATGCCTTGGGAAAAGATGCTATATATACATGTGTGGTTAGCGAGGATAATCCATTGCCTAAGGATGCGGAAATTACAGCAAATGGGCAACTAAAGTTGCCTAAAAATATTCCGAATATTGTACATGTTGAATCATCGAATCAAAAAACAAAAATGTTTACCGATTTAACGCCACGTACGCACTATTATATTACTTACTTTGCCAAAATAAGTAAAGTGGTAACGAGAATGAGTGATGTAGTAGAGGTTTGGTGAGAAAATATTGCCACTGATAGTACTGAGAAAACAGTGAAAAAGATGTAATTAAAAAAGGAGAATGTTTAGTATTCTTCAAACTATTAGACAGAAGCAACCCTACCTTTACCCCTCAAAATATTTTACCAAATGGAAGAAGTAGTACTATTTGAAGAAACACAACGCTTTACCCAAAAATGGATATGGATATTGCTGATAGCGATAGTTGTGTTCGTATCTGGACCAACAATAGCAGGCTTTGTAAAACAACTGTTTTTAGGACAACCATTTGGAAATAAACCAATTAGTAACATTGGCTTGCTAATGCTAACCATTTTTAATATCGTTATTCCTGCCATCCCTATGTACTTGTTTGCGTATATGAAACTGGAAACAGTCGTTAAAAAAGAAGGTATTTATGTACGGTTTTTTCCTTTTGTAATGAAAGAAAAGTTTTATGGCTGGGGTGATTTAAACCAATGTTATGTGCGTCAATATCATCCTGTAGGAGAGTTTGGCGGTTGGGGAATGAGAGGATTTGGGAAGAATAGGGCATTGAATGTATCGGGAAATATGGGTATTCAGCTCGAAACAAAAGAGGGTTACAGAATGCTGATAGGTACTAATAAACCCCAAGAAGTGGAGGAAGTACTACGGAAACTAATACAATATGTGGGGAATGGTTAAAGGGCTATTAAATTGATGTTTTTAATTCAATAAATAGATATTCAACCTGAGTAATTACAATAAAGAATGGGTTAGAAATTATATCCAAAACTAATATAGATACTAAGGTTTGGTGGGCCAGAAAAAGTGGTGTATGGAAGCAATCCTACCCTAAAACAAAAGCCTCCATTTGTTGGTTGACTTCTATATCCTATGGTGGCTGTTGTTACTGCAATTGTCTTGCTTTCATCTAGATTTACACCATATAAAGCATCACTATAATATAAATTAATTGGATTTACCTTAACAAAGAATAATGATTCATTTAAGCCTAGTTCAAAAAACCTTCCTTTTTTTCCCGCCAAATAATTAATACCTACTGGCACAGTAACAACACTATAATCGCCGCTAGAGTTGATATAGCCAAGCCCACCACGATAGCCCCAACCTTCTGTTTGTTTTTTAAATCTTCTGTCGTAATTAATAGAGAATAATCCTGGACCAAACAATTCAACAAATACAGCTTGAGGTTCGCGATCTGTAATTGTTTTGAGATTGGATTCTTTTTTTAGATAAACTGTGTCTTGTGCTCTGGCAAAACATACGGGTAGGCATAGAATAATTGCAATGAGTAGCTTAGTCATGAGATTTTCTTTCAAATGTATGGTATTGGATTGAATAAGACAATTCAATTCGAATATTGTGTATTTCTCTGTACTCAAATGGCATACTTTTTGAAATTTAGTATTGAGTTGTAAGATTACAATAAATAAAAATCTAGGAATTATGCAACTTATTGTCGTAATTGTATAACCATTAGAGGGGCAGTGGCAGGTATCTTTGCACCGTAACAATTCAGTTATATAGTAAAATAGTTAGTTATGAAAAAGGTTTATTTAGCAGTTCTTATGATGGGTTTAATTGGTGCTTCTAAGGGTCAAGGCACTGTGCCGGTTGGTCAAGCTCAGTTG
>JANYEX010000268.1 GCA_025359725.1 Chitinophagaceae bacterium
TCTTCGATAAAGGATTGTGGCAGAAACATGATTTCTTGTTCAATAAAATTTAAATCCGTTAAGAAGCCTGCTTTTGTAAGGATTTCTTTTTGAAGGCAGCTATTAGCAAAAATGTACCTAATATTAAATAGCCATTTTGCCCAGCAAAATACCCTAAACTATATCCAATCTTATAAGCACTAAATTTTCCAGACAGAAAATAATTATTAATATCGAACCCTTTTATCAAATAATTATATACTTGATATGCAATTGAAGAGAAGCCCAAAACTTGAAGAGAAATTTTTATAAAAGAGTTCATTATTTTCTATTTAATTGATTAAATATTAAGTAAAAAGGAGATACACTCGCTAAAGACTAATTTATGGAAATAGCACATCAATACCATAGCCATATAGATTAAACAGTGCATGTACAAAGAATGTAAATACAAAAGCATTCATTTTTTTTAAAAGAAATGTTGAATAACAAACATATAGGATACAGCCAGCAAACAACGCCCCTATTACCATCAAATAGTTATAGTAGTGTGAGATGCCAAATAAAAATGCAGATGCTACAAGCGTTTTATACGAACTAAATTCCCATTTAAAAAAATATTGGGAAAGAGAAATTATTAGGGATTGATAAATATACGTTTCAATGAGTGGAACTATTATTACGCTTGTAAGAATAACTACAAATGGGCCTTTAGATATGTCAATTTGATGTATTTTGTCAAAATCTTGCTTAGGTATATATTTAGACACCCAACTTATTAAATGTGCCCATAAAATGGAAACAAGTAATAAAAAAAGCACTATCTGAACGGGCTTATAATCTGCCAACCATTTCAGGATTTTATTCATTAGATATTTTATTAAATTCACACAAAAAAATGAAATGTCTTGAAAAATGAAACATGATACAAATTCAGTTGAATTGAAATTACATGTTTCATTTTCAAGACACTTACTAACTAACCCAAAGCCCCATGCATAGCTTTGCTTCCAGAACTTTGTGTATAGTTCGGGTTTGTAGCATCATTCATGATGTATCCTGCCATTTGCCCTATAAAAACTCCGACAGAATGAATAATTGAACCACCACTAATTTCTAACAATTCTGATTCACTTAAAAAACCAACTTCTAAGTTGTTTAATTTTAATTCACTTTTCATTTTACTTGTTTTTAGATTACTTTTTTCTTGTTTGATTGTACCCTTGTGTAATACCACTTGCTAAATCGTTTGCAGCATCTAGAATGCCCAAATATTCAACAGCCTTTACTATATATTGCCAAAATCCTCCATCAACCTCTTGCATCTCAAAAGAATCCATTGGCGCAAGTCCCATTTTGTTTAAATCTAAAGATTGAGTGTTCATTTTCTTACTATTTAATTTTTGAAGTTTTCATCCCCTGTCTCTCGCCAATGGGAATTGTCAGCGTTATGTTTTTAAGGTGTTGCCATAAATCCACCTCCTTTTTACTTTTTCTTTGAGTGTATTAGGGATTAACCTCTCGCAATTTGTAGCTACAAAATATGTTTGATGGCAAAAATATTTTTAAATACTTTTATTTTTAACCTTATTACTAGCTACTAGGGAATAAAGAGTTATAGATAGATAGAGTAGTATAATTTTTATCGAAAAATCAAAAAACAATACATCACCGTTTCCATGTAATGAAAACTTAGATAAGCTAAAAAGTATCAACCCAACTGAAAGTGCTACTCCAAGAAAAATTGATAAAAATTTCTTCCCACCAGTCAATTGTCCATTTCGAATTGTAGTATAAAATTCATCTTCATTTAGTTTGTCAATCATAAAAATGCAAGTCCATATAGCTAGAAAAGTATGTACCCAAATTAGATATTCGGAAGTATAACAACTTTTTAGAAGAATGGAACTAATGTTTATTCCACAAATAATTCCGAAAATAATTTGAGTCCATAGTGCCTTCTTGGATAACTTAATTTTTATCATAATTTTTTTTATTGTGAAAATTTAAAAAGAAAGTAATGGGAAGTTTATAAATCAAGTACTAGTCTTAATTAGTTTACCTCCCATTACTGCTTACTAATTTATAGACTTAGCGCCATTTGCTGCTAGCATTGCGCCGCCAACCATTATTTCTGGTTGTGCTGTGAGGGCACCAAGTATGACACCAGCAGAACCAATAACTACCTGAGTAAAAGCCCCTATATTATTTAAAGACCATAACCCTCCATCCACTTCTTGCATTTCGCATGATTGCATAGGTGCAAGCCCCATTTTGTTTAAATCCAAAGATTGAGTGTTCATGTTCTTATTATTTAACATTTTTAAAGTTTTTACCCCCTGTCTCTCGCCATGGGAATTATCAGCGTTATGTTTTTAAAGTGTCGCCATAAATCC
>JANYEX010000297.1 GCA_025359725.1 Chitinophagaceae bacterium
GCGAATATATCTGCCTTTTGGGTATTCTTTAGTTTGCAAACACCGTTGCAGTCTTCGAGAACGCCCGCATCTATTGGCTTACCGTTTACCAAAGCCCATAGTTGATATTGTTTTCCTTCGGGTGCTTTGGGTAATTTGTTGCTATAAACAAAAACATCCTTCGTTCTATTATCCCAGAAAACTGTAGCTAGGTTTCCTTCCTTACCAGCAATACCTCGCATGGCAACTTTGGTAATACTAGTATCACTCATTAGTTGCAAGCTGCTAGTTATCTCTTGGTACTTAGCTTGCATAGTTGCATTGTTTGAGGTAAGAACATTCTTTTCAGTCAATAAAGCAACTACTTCTTTGTTAGCATTGTAATATTTTCTGTAAAAATAAACATCTAACGAAGAGCTTATAACCAACAAGACCGCCGCAGCAACCGCCGCATATTTATATATCTGATGGCTAGGCACAGCGGGCTTTAATGGCAATGTAATAACCTTTGCTTCTTTGATTGGTTGCGCCTCTTTAGTCTCTTCAGGTTTAACGGTAGGCTCAGCCATAGCAAATTCGTCTTTTAGGGCAAACATCAATTTGCTTTTAGTATCGGGGTTAGGGGCAACAGCATTACTCATGGCAGTCGCTTCTAACGATACCTCAAAAGAATCTAGAGCAGCCTGTATTTCGGGATGAGTGCTTTTCAGTTGTTCTATTTCTAGAATCTCCTGCGCATCAGCCATACCCAAAACATAGCTTTCTATAATTCCGCTTGATATGTATGCTTCAATGTCCACTTTCTTTCTATTCTTTTACTACTGTTCTTAATTGTATCAACGCGTTTCGTATCCTAGTTTTTACCGTTCCTATCGGGATACCTTCTATCTTGGCAATTTCTTCTTGGGTATAACCCTGAAAATAGGCCAATTCTATCAATCTTTTATAATCGTCTTTCAGTTGATGAACAACTTTTCTCAATCCAATCTGATCCACTGCTATCTGAGTGCTTCCTGCTGCTTCGTGCTTGTTATCGCTTAGTTCAACATTCTGCCTATTATTTTGAAAACCTTTACTTCTCACAGTATCTATAGATGCATTGCGAGATATGTTTAGCATCCAAGTAAATAGACGTCCTTTGGTGTCGTCGTAGCTTTCTATCTGTCGCCAAATCTTTATAAACACTTCTTGCAAAACATCATTTGCAACTTCTATCTCCGAAACAATATTGTTTATTACAGATAGTAGGGCACCGCTGTAATTATCGTATAGATAGCTAAAAGCCGACTGGTCGCGTTGCTTTAGCAATAGCACTAATTCCGATTCGCTATATTTCTTTACTGCTTCCAAATACGTGAGTGTGTTTATTATTCAGCAAATAACGTTATAAGTAACAGTATTGTTATCCAAGCACGCTACTTTTTTTTATAAACACTCTTCTGAAGAACTAAAAAGGCTAACTAAGTTGATTAGATAGCCTTTTTAGAATAGTACGTTATGAATCGTAATTTACTTTTGAACTACCTGACCTTCCAATGTGTAAACCAATGGTGCAATATGATTTAGTACTAAATCTGATGGCACTTTGTTCTGAGCGGCGCCTGCTGCTAGGTCTCCCACAAACTTATCGAAGTCTGCCGCTGCTGCCTTAGTTCCCATTCTTGGGTTGGTAGCTGGGTTGTGTGCGTTTGTCATACTGAGACCCGAGTAGGTGTAATCTTTAGCACCGGTAGCTACACAGAAGAAATCGGTAAGGTTTTTACTCAATTCTTCAAAGCCACTATAGTTTTTACTTCCTACTTCACCTAAAAGAACAGAGAAGAATTTTTTGTTGAGGGAAGTATCACCTGCAATTACAAAGATGGTACTGTCTACCACAGAGCGTAAACCTAGACGACCTGTTTCGATCATTGCGCCCGATGTACTTATTGGGTCTTTTACCATAGTAGTACCGCCAAGACTGTCATACAATGTCATAGTTGTTGACGTTGAAGAACTTTTGTTACTCTTACTGCAAGAGGTTAAAAACGATACCGAGATGCTAGCGAATCCAATCGCCAATACGGTCATTACTGTTTTGAAGTTTGTCTTTTTCATGCTTTTTTTTGTTTTAAATTTTAAATAAATGATTAAAAAATTTGGATGCTTTGTAAGTAAATGAGGTAGCCGCCACAGGACAGCCGCTTGCTAGCTGACTTTTACTTGGCATAAAGCGTTCCCCCTGATAAGGTGTTGTTGTATTCAACTTAACCACAATTTGCTCAGGCGAAGTTTTAACAGGATAGTAGGTAAAAACTGCTAGTTTACCATCGGGGTTGCACAGTACGTGGTTAACTCCATTTTGTTGGTATAACCATGCCGTAATCTTACTTGCATCGTCTTTGTTTATATCCTTTTTTAAGTCAATCCTAGCCATCACCAAGGTACTAGCAGTTGGTGATTTAGGTCTTGTGACAATATAAATGTGTACAGCTAGTACTACTACAGAAAGTAACAATGCGATACCTGTACCCTTCAAAACCTTTTTAAGTAATTCCTTTTTCATAACGTTGTTTTAATGAACTAAATTTTTATTATTCTGTAAACTATCGGTTGCGTAATCAGAATTTTTACTGCTCATAATCATGTACGAGAAATGAAGAAGGACGGTTTTGGGGATAAAAATATTTTTTGTGATAATTCAAAATGTATGTTGGGTATGTATCCTACTGATAAGGAATCTTAGTTTAATACGGCTTTGTTTCGTGAATAATATACTAAAAAGGGTGTAAAAAGAGTTTTATAGTTACGATCACATAAAACAGTCTTGTTTACCCCCAACTTTTACACCAACTGGTGTCTTTTCTGGCACGTGGTATATTATATGTTCTAACACATCCTCCTTAATACTTGCTGGTACATCAAGTACAATTAACTTCGATCTCTCAAATAATAGCTTACAGAACCTTACCATAGTAACCTTGGGAAACACCCTAAGTATCACAGGAACTTACCCCAAATAGCAGCCTGCTAAGTACAGGTAGTTTTCTTACGTTGGTATCTAATAGTTCGGGGACTGCTGTAGACCAAGTAAATGAAACCATTTTAGGCAATGTAACCGTTCAACGGTTCATACAAGCAAAAACCAGCGGTCGTAGGTTCAATTTTATTGATAGTCCACAGTTTCTCAGACTGTAAGTAGTTCATGGCAACAACAGATTTTTGTTACTGGCTCGGGAACAGGTGGCACTGCTTGCGGAAGTACAAATAGTGACGGATTTGATGTTACCACGACTAACGCTTCAAGCATCTATACTTATTCGGCAAGTATAGTTGGCAATAGCCGCTATGTTAGCATTGCTACACAAGCACTACTCTTACATCTGGTCTAGGCTGTAGCTGTGCATCGCAATTACAGCCTAATGGCTACTCAGACGTTACCCTTAGCTACTGGTTCATTAACTCATGGCAATGTTACTGCTTACGCTTAAAGACTCAAGTGTACATGAATATACTCTTTTAGCAAATCCTTATCCAAGCCAAATAAGTTTTGTTACTTTCCAATATAATTATAATAGCATTATTATTCCAACGATGTGGATATTTAGCACGAGTTATGATAACTTTAGTTCGTACAACGGTGGTATTTTAACTAATTATCCCGCTGGATATGCTGGAACTGAAGATTGCATAGCCAGTGGTCAGGCTTTCTTTGTACAAGCAAGTACTAATAGTTCTGTTACATTTCATGAAACGGATAAAATGACTACCACAATTCCTAGTAATGGTTATTTTGGCCTATCAAATAATAAACGGTTATTCTAAATTTAGTGTGGGATATTAATTTTTCCATAATAGAACATCACATTAATTCTGACCTTTCAAAGTTTGCAAATCCTCTTGCCTTGGCTATAGTGGACTGTATATTTCCGTTGATTCTTTCCTGTTGCGCACTAATTGTTTTATATAGTGTTGCGTTGAAAATTCCCTCTAAATGCCGCTCAAATGTCTTTAGCACGTCTACCACATATTTTATACCTGTTTGCAATGCGTTTTTCATCCATTT
>JANYEX010000327.1 GCA_025359725.1 Chitinophagaceae bacterium
GCAGATTTTGGCGTAACGGACTATGCCAACTACAGGTATTTAACCCTAGTAAACCAAAATACACTACCGGGAACTTTCTCGGTAACGATATAAAGAGGAGTTAGGATAACGAAAAATCGGGAGGAACGGTAGGAACGAAAGTCGCTAGTCTGATTGCTTACTTGCGATTTCCGTTCCTAACAATTAACGATTCTTCCTGACGATTACATTTCCTACCGATTAATGATTCCTCCTATTGATGACTGTTTCTCATGTTTATTGATGATAACATTTCGCTAAGTGCTTCGCCATAATCTTTGCGTTATTGCGAAGTACGAAGCTACCCAACCACCGATTGAGCTTTTGAAAAGCGAGAACCCGCTCACTATTTCAATATCACCGTTCCCATCTTCTTGGTTATCTCTCGTTCCATGTCTTTTAGCTCTTTATGAATCCTGATTAATAGCATTTGGTCATCGATGGTGGCTTTCTCCATGTCCGCCTGGTTTTGATCGAACATCTTCTTTAGCTTCTTTAGTTTATAATAGTTAACGCTCATCGTTACGTCTTCCTTACTCGTATCTGCATTGGTTATTTTCTTTCCCTCATACAGTTTATCCCAATTAGGACTCAACTCATAAGGAAACATGGTGATGCTTATTACCAGTTCTCTAATATTATTGTCCTCGAAATAGAGAAAAGTCTTGGTGTCGGGATTAAGGCCTTGCTGGTATTGCGCTTTATAGATAGAAAGTAACTCATTAAGTGCTGCGTTTTCGAAAGGGAATCCTTCTAGCTCCTGAAATATATAGTCCGCAATTGTTTGGTTATCATCAAATGGTTTTAGTCCAAATTCCAACAATACCCTCAATAAATTTCGCTCATGCTTTTCATCCTGAGAAGCAAGATAACTAAGGTCATCCTGTTCTGATGGCGGCATTTGCGCTACATTTAGCAGATCATTTAGTTCATTAGCAGATTGTTTCTTTTCGTCCTTAGCTATCCTGTCGCGCTTTAGCTTATTGACGAGTGTAATCAATCCACCCTCATCTATCTTTAGCAAAGCAGAACATTGCTTAATGTATTCCTGTTGCTTAGTAAAGTCCTCAGCCTTGTTTATTTTGCTAATAGTTTCGGCAACATGGTTAACGAGAATATTCTTCTGGTTCAGGTCGTTGCCAGCATCTTTTAGCATCACTTCTAGCTGGAAGATGATAAAATCCTTCTTGTTCTCCTTTATAAATTTTTGGAAAGCCTCTTTTCCAATCTTATTTACGTAGCTATCTGGGTCTTCATTGTCTGGTATCAGAACAAGGCGAACATTCAAACCTTCCTCCAAAGCCATATCAAGCCCACGTAAGGCTGCCTTTACGCCAGCACTATCTCCATCGTAAATGATGGTTAGATTATTGGTATATTTCTTAACCAATCGCAACTGATCAACCGTTAGGGAAGTGCCACCGCTTGCCACCACATTCTCTATCCCCGCCTGATGCAGACTAACCACATCGGTATATCCCTCAACCAACAAACATTCGTCTTGTTTGTCGATAGCCATCCGAGCAAAATAAGAGCCGTACAGTATCTTACTCTTTACGTACAACTCATTTTCGGGGGTGTTAATATACTTTGGCGCCCTATCTGCTTTGCCAATAACCCTTGCACCAAAACCAATTACCTTACCGCTATTGTTATGTATCGGGAAGATGATACGCCCCCGATAGTTATCCTGCAAATCAGTTTCGTTGCGTACAACAACCAATCCTGTTCGGGGTAGAAGTTCTCGGTTAAATTGATTGGCTAATAAGGCTTTGGTAAGGCTATCTCGTTGTTGGGGGTTATAGCCTATCTGAAATTTCTTTATTATCTCTTCCCTAAAGCCTCTTTCTTTTAGGTAACTAAATGCAATGTTTTGACCTTCTTCTGTACTAAATAATTGTTCATCAAAGAATTTATTGGCGAAACTATTTATTACAAAAAGGCTATCCGCCACCTGCATCTGTTGTTTCTGCTGGTCGCTAACCTGTGTCTCTTCAATCTCAATATTATAGCGAGCGGCAAGCCATTTCAACGCATCTACGTAGGCAAGCTTTTCGTGTTCCATCACAAATGTGATGGTATTGCCACTCTTACCACAGCCAAAACATTTATATAATTCCTTGGCAGGGGATACGGTAAAAGAAGGGGTCTTTTCGTTGTGGAAGGGGCAGTTTCCCAGATAATTACTACCTCTTTTCTTCAGCTTTACAAACTCACCCACCACATCAATGATGTCGAGTCTGTTTTTAATCTGTTCTACTGTATGCGGTGTAATCATCTTCAATTATTGCCTCCGAAGGTAAATAAAAAGACTATTTAGCGAGAATTAATAAAAAAGGGGGTAGTACCTTTAAAAGACATTTAGCCTATTTTGCATAATTCCTTTTTTTTTGTTTCATTATAATAATTGTTAAAAAATTAGTTTCTAAGACTATTAATAATACAAATACCCATTTTAAAATAGGTTCAAAGCCATATCCTTTCTTTCTGCTACTTTTGCCCCGATGCAATACACACTAAAAAAGTCTCTCGGGCAACACTTTCTGAAGGATGAGAATATATGTAAGCAAATAGTTGCTAGGTTACAAGAGATGCCTTTTGAAAGATTAGTAGAAGTAGGGCCGGGTGCGGGTGCATTAACCAAATATCTTTTACCTCTTACGGGTTTCGAGTTTAAGGCAGTAGAATTGGATGATGAAAAGGTAGCCTATCTACACAAAACATTCCCTGCTATAGTTGGTAAAATTATTCACAAAGATTTCTTGGCAATAGATGCTCCCTTCGAGGATAAATTTACCGTAGTAGGTAATTTCCCTTACAACATTTCCTCGCAGATACTGTTTAAAGTACTAGATTGGAAAGATCAAGTACCTGTGGTGATAGGGATGTTTCAGAAGGAAGTGGCACTAAGGGTGGCGGCTAAAGAGGGCAGCAAGACTTATGGTATTATCAGCATCTTGATTCAAGCTTTTTACGATGTAGAATACCTTTTTGATGTGCCACCAGAAAGTTTCAATCCTCCACCAAAAGTTATGAGTGGGGTAATAAGGCTTACCAGAAAGGCAACACATTACGAGGTAAAAAGCGAAAAAGCTTTTATACAATTGGTGAAGATGGCTTTTAATCAGCGCAGAAAGATGATGCGTAATGCGGTAAAAAGCCTCTTTCAACCAGAGATATTAGCAGATGCTTTCTTTAACAAGCGTGCCGAACAGGTAAGCATCGCAGAGTTTGCAGCATTAACATTTAAAATGGGATAAAACGTAAGAACGGGAATCGGGAGAAACGACAATCGCAAGCGGGGATGTTCTGCACTTGCTACTATCGTTCCTTCCGATTAACGAATAAAAAAAAGATGAACAAAGTAATAATTACAGCCAAGGTGCATCCGTACCTAATAGAAACACTTACTAGCAAAGGGATTGAGGTGGTTTACTTGCCTGCAATCACTTATAATGAACTAGCAGAAATAATAGAAAACGCTATAGGGCTAATTGTTAGTACGAGGATAATTGTGGATGCTCTGTTATTGGATAAGGCAAATAATCTAAAATGGATAGGGCGGCTAGGTAGTGGGATGGAACTGATAGATGTACCCTATGCAGAGAGTAAGGGTATTAAATGTGTAAGTAGTCCCGAGGGTAATAGGAACGCAGTGGCAGAACATAATCTTGGCTTTTTATTGAGCCTGATGAACAAGATAAACAGTAGTGCTTTAGAGATAAAAGAAGGTAAATGGCTGCGCGATGAAAACCGTGCAGACGAACTACATGGCAAGACGGTTGGCATAATCGGATATGGAAACACTGGCAGTGCTTTTGCAAAATTGCTTGCTCCTTTCGAAGTTAAAGTATTGGCAAAGGATATTAATAAAACTGCCTTTAGCAATAAATACGTTTCGGAAGCAACTAAAGAAGAGATAGTTCAGCACGCAGATGTGGTAAGCTTACACCTTCCATTAACCCCCAAAACCTTTCATTTTGCTAACGATTCTTTTTTTAATTCATTAAAAAAGAAACCTTACTTCCTCACTACTTGCCGCGGCAAGGTTACAGATACGGCAGCATTAATAACTGCTTTGCAAAAAGGACAGATAAAAGCCGCCGCCTTGGATGTATTAGAAAACGAGAAGTTAACGAGTTACACCACTCAGGAAAAGGAACAGTTAGCTTGGTTAATGGCTCAGCCAAACGTAATCATCACACCGCATATTGCCGGTTACAGCCACGAAGCGTTTTACCTGATGGCTAAAGTAGTATTAGAGAAGTTAGGGATAGTCTGAGGGGGAACTATGAGATATGAACTATGAGATATGAGATAAAATACGAAGTAAGTAGGCACTTCGATTAACGGTTAACGGTATTTCGGTCAACAATTTCCCCCTACTTCAATATCCTTTTAATCTTATTAGCGTTCACCATTAGTTCCTGCAAGTATTCGAGGTTTTCCTTTTCGAGACAGGCTTTAAACTTTCTTAACTGCGTGATATGTTCATTCAAAACATCAAGTACATTATCCCTGTTTTGCATAAAGATAGGTGCCCACATAGCAGGACTACTCTTAGCTAAACGAACGGTACTTTCGAAACCACCGCCCGCTAATTCGAAGATGGTATCTTCTTCTTTTTCTTTTTCTAAAACAGTATTTGCCAACGCAAAAGAAGTAATATGGGATATGTGGCTGATATAGGCAGCGTGCATATCGTGGGCAGCGGCATCCATGTAAATCATATTCATGCCAAGCGTTTTGTAAATGGTTTCTATGGTATCTACAATCTCTTTATCACTCTTTTCTTTCTCACAAATTACACAAGCCCTGCCACTAAAAGCATCCCTAACTGCCGCTTCTGGGCCGCTATATTCCGTTCCCCACATAGGATGTGTAGCAACGAAACGATGCCTCATTGGGTGGTTAGCCACTGCTTTGCACATAGCAAACTTGGTAGAACCAGCATCTGCAACAAACTGCTTTTCGGTAATATTATCCAGTATAGTTTGAAGAATAGGAATAGTAGCATCCACGGGAATTGCCACATAAATGAAATCGCTCTTTTTAATGGCATCTAATAAAGGCAATACCTCATCTACAATACCTAGTTCGATCGCCCGTTTGCCGCTAGCTTCTGTTCTGCTAACGCCAATAATATGCTTTGCAAAACCTTTATCTCGCAAGCCCAATGCAAAAGACCCGCTTATTAATCCAACACCAACTATGGTAACTGTCATTTCATTTATTTTTTGTCACAAAGACGCTAAGACTCAAAGGAACACTAAGAAGAAAAATAAGAGAATCAGGCTTAGTGCTTCTTTGAGACTTTGAGTCTTAGTGGCATATTATTTTTTATTTCTTTTCCGCTTTTGTGGCAACTATTCTTTGTATTGCGGTTTCAAACTTCTCTATACTTCCGCACAAGCTAACTCTAATAAAGCCATCACCTGCACTGCCGAAGATGCCACCCGGCGTAATGAATACATTACTATTGTATAAAACTTCATCACTAAGGGCGTAGCCGTCTTTGTAGGTAGTGGGTATTTTTGCCCAAACAAACATACCCACCTGATTCTTAGAATAGATACAGTTTAGCGCATCTAACAATTCAAAAACCTTTTCCCTGCGTTGCCTGTAGATGGCATTCACACTGTCGTACCAGCTTTTATCCAATCCCAAAGCAGTTGCAGCTGCTAATTGAACAGGTAAGAACATGCCACTATCCATATTACTTTTAAAGCGCAGTACTTCGTCAATCCTTTCTTTTGCAGCTACCAACATACCTACACGCCAGCCCGCCATATTCTGACTTTTACTTAGCGAGTTAAGTTCCAACACCACTTCCTTTGCCCCTTCGATACTTAATAAGCTTTGAGGGTCATCATTTAATATGAAGCTATATGGGTTGTCATGTACCAGCAAAATATTATTTCGACTTGCAAAGGCAACCAACTGTTTCAAGGTGTCAGCATCAGGCAACTGTCCTGTAGGCATGTGGGGATAGTTTACAAACATTAGCTTTACCCTTGATAAATCTAATGCTGCCAAAGCCTTCAAATCGGGCTGCCAGTTGTTTTCTTCTTTTAGGTCATACTCTATGCAAGTACCACCAGCAAGTTTTACGGCACTACGATAGGTAGGATACCCAGGATTTGGCACAAGAGCAGCATCGCCTTCATCCAGATAAGTCATACAAATGTGCATGATACCTTCTTTACTACCAATTAACGGCAATATCTCCGTATCAGGATTTATGGTTACCCCATACCATTGCCCATACCAATCTGTAATTGCTTTACGTAATACAGGCGAACCTTTATATGATTGGTAGGCGTGTACATTTGGCTTGGCACTTTCCTCTTGCAATACGCGAATCACATCAGGATGTGGGGGTAAATCAGGGCTTCCTATACCAAGGTTGATGATATTCTTTCCTTGTTTATTCAATTCATCAATCTCTCTTAACTTGTGCGAGAAATAATACTCGCCTATTCCATCAAGGCGTTTGGCAGTAGCAAATCGTTTGTTCTCTTCTTGAGTTATTGTACCCATGTTTTTTTATTTATCTATCTAAAAGTATGTTTCCAATTGTTCGAGAGGGGGTGTAAAGAAATTTATTTTAACCTTACAATCCCATTTTAATCATCAACCGAAATAAATTTTCTGAGTTTTAGAGGTGCATCATTTTGTTCCATGTTTGATAGAACCTCATCTGCCCATTCATCGTTCTTGAAGTATTTGGTTACACAAATAAAGGGAACATGCTTTCGATATTTTCCATCAGAAGCTATTTGTTCTTTAACATAGTTGAGTGTAAGCTCATCAAACATTTCAAACTCTTCAAAATATCTACAGAAATATTCTACAGGTGCCTCCCCCGTATATAGTTGATAGATGTATGCATTTGCTGGCTCATTTACCTTTTTAAAGTTTACCAAAGCATTTTTATTAAAGCTTGTCTCTAGTACTAGTGCCTCTTTTAATAACTCAGTATCTAAAAACTTTTTTCTGTCTGTAATACTTGTTGTACACTCATTATTCATTTTTATGAACTCGCCAATCTTTTCTCTACATAATTTCCCATCTTCTTTCAGTTGGTTTCTTAATGCCTTTAGTTCCACTGCTGATAAATATTCTAGTGTAGACAGCTTTACAAAGTTTGTAATCCCTGCCCAACCAGTTGTTGTTTCAGGGATTACTTCTGTTATTTCCGTTTCATCGGGTACACTAGTAAGCCGATTAAAATCATTGCTTAAGAAATCAAGTGGCAAAAAAAGTATCGCCTCAGCATCTGGATTTTCTGTTGGAAATAATAGTTTCAATATCCCTTGTGCCAAATTAATATCTGGTTCGTTGTCTTTGTGTAATGTGCTGCCAGAATTCTTTATTGCATAAGCATCAAGAACATTCTTTTCCAGTAATATCTCCATATCGGACAACTGAATAGTTTTTAATGAGATGTTGAAGTTTACCAGATGCTCATCAAAATATTTAAGAAAAGTCCTTTCCAAAGTGGTGTAAGCAACAATCAATTGCTTCTGTGGATGTTTTGTATTATTAAATCTTTTCACTTCGTCCTTTACAAATCTTATATAATGTAGTCCCTCCATGTAATTGGAGTCAATATAGTTCTGTTCTAGGTTATCCAATTTAGTTTTCAACGAAAATTTCCTTGCCCTGGTTACATATTGAAAGTGCGCACCTATTTGTCCCAATGCTACTACAGAATCCGATAACAAGTAGGCTACTTTAAGTGTATCGGTATTATTCATTAAATTTATTTTCGATTTTACCGTTGAAAAAACTATACCTACCATATTTTAATTTTAGTTATCACCTCTCACAATCTAGAGGGTGATATTTTGTATGAGAGGTGCCAGTAATTAACCTAAAACTTACTATTTACTTCTCACCCTTCCTGACCATTTCTATACACCCCAAATACCTTTATATGTTCCGTACATTTATTAATATCCTTCAATACATTATTAAACTGATACAGTTCTTTAAATTCCAAATCGGCATGAAAGCTATACTTAAAGTTAGTACCCGCAATAGGCATACTTTGTAGCTTACTAAGGTTTATGTCTTCCTCTGCTATAAGGGTAAGAACCTTAGCTAAACTTCCTTTTGTATGATCTGTGATGAAATTGATGGATGCTTTGTTGGCGTGCAATACAGGCTCCGCTTCCGATATACGTTCTAAAATAAGAAAGCGTGTATAATTATTTTTCTGTGTATGAATATTCTCTGCCACTATCTCTAACCCAAACATCTCGGCAGCTAATTTACTCGCTACGGCTGCTATATGCTTACTCTTTCGCAATTGAACATGCTTTGCACTAAGGGCCGTATCTTCTGTCTCTACCAGTTTCCAATGTTTCTGCCCAAGATAGTCCATACATTGCTGTATAGCCATGTGGTGTGAGTGCACTTCGTTTACATCTTCTAGTTTTACGCCGGGATTAACCATTAGGTGCTGCGCAATAGGCAGGTATATTTCGCCAGTAATCTTTAGCTTACTGTTGTTTTGCAATAGGGTATAGTTGGGCAATATGCTTCCTGCAATAGAGTTTTCAATAGCCATTACGCCGCCATTGCTTTGTTTTTTATCTTCTGCTATCTTTATTACATCTCTAAAAGTGGCACAAGGAATAACGGTAACATCTTCGCCAAAATACTTTTTTGCAGCCATCTGGTGAAAGCTTCCTTCATACCCCTGAATTGATACGGATTTCTTCGTTTTGTCATTTAAATTCAAATTGTTCATAAGCACCATTAAATATTTCTTTTCATATATAGACAAAAAAAATCCCAACCTACTAGGTCAGGATTGTACGTCGTTAGTAATTTACTCTTTTAAGTTTTTACAAATACAACCCTGTAATTACTTCTAAAATAGAAGAACCCATAGAAGTAAAATTGTGTATTTGTAATAATGTTTCTCATTAGGCAACAAATATAGACTTATGTGTAATGATGACAAACATTTTTTATCAGAAACAAAAAAAACTTATGAATACTACAATCTGCCGAACCACTCCTGCCCTCGCTAGCTATGTAAATACTAAATGGGAATGTAATTTAAACTGTGTCAGTTGCTTTTGTGGACATCTACTGCAATCATCCCACTTACCTTGTTCAAGCCTCCTTTGTCGCCCCTATTTCTGTAATTTGACTTACTTCATCGAATAAAAAACGAGAAACTATTCAGATTAATTCCCAACTAAGGTGTAAAAAACGGCGTTTATTTACCTTAGTGTTTCTACTATTTAGGAGAGAGAGAAAAGGAATCTATTCTTACTACCGCCGTATTCTTGTGTATTTTGGGCAAACTAGTTTATAACAGAAATAAGTTTTTATCTCACCTACTTGTTCCTAATTCCTTAATTGTACCCGATCATTTAGTTGATTTCAGGTTGAGAATCTTACCCAATACCAAAAAATAATAAATGCTTAACCACTCAACTGATTGTTTTTTGTTAGCTTGCCCCCAAAACACACTATGAAGTTTATTCTACTAATATTCGCTTCCCTCTTTCTAGTGTATAGTGGTTCGGCACAAAAAAAAACGACGCTACCCCAAGCGCCGCATATTAAACAACTAAACTTTTTGGGCGAATATGAGGTGCCGCACAATTATAAGTTTAAAAATACTACTGTGGGCGGTCTTTCTGGTTTAGATTACGACGTGGAGCGTGGACAATACTATGCAATTAGCGACGACCGTAGCGATAAAAACAGGGCTCGTTACTATACTGTGAAGATACCTGTTTCCCCAAAAGGCATTGATACAGTTATTTTTACCGATGTAACAACATTGTTGCAAGCAGATGGAACGCCCTATCCTAACAAAAGCGAAAATCCTTACAAAACCCCCGACCCAGAAGCCTTGCGATATAACCCTACAAATAATTGTATGGTATGGACTAGCGAAGGCGAGCGAGATTTGGGAGTGTTCAAGACAGTGCTTGAAAACCCTGCTATCACTACCATCACTACAGAAGGAAAGTTTATTGATACCTTTCTGCTGCCAGAACAAGTATTAATGCACAAAGAAGAATGGGGACCGAGGCAAAACAGTGTTTTTGAGGGAGTAGCTTTTGCCGATGACTATAGAAACGCTTATGTAAGTGTAGAAGAGCCGTTGTATCAGGACGCAGAAAGGGCAGACACGCAGGACGTAAACCCAATGATTAGAATATTGAAGTTTGATTTACCAAGTAAGAAAACCATTGCTCAATATGCTTATAAACTAGATCCTGTGGCTCACCCACCACTGCCGCTTACGTTTAAGATTAATGGTGTTTCGGATATATTATGGACTGGAAAAGATAAACTCTTAGTAATGGAACGCTCATTCTCAACTGGGCGAATGGCATGTACGATTAAGATATTTGAGGCAGACCTCAGTAAGGCAACCAACATAAAGGATAACAAATCATTAAAAGTAGAGAAGGCTTTTATTCCTGCTACCAAAAGACTGATACTTAATATGGACAATTTGGGTAGGTATGTAGATAATTTTGAGGGGATGACCTTTGGTCCTACCCTGCCCAATGGTCACAAGACCCTACTAACAATAGTAGATAACAACTTTTCTATCTTCGAGAAGACGCAGGTGTTTTTGTTTGAAGTGGTGGAATGAGAGATAAACATGAGTTATGAACTATGAAATATGAACTAAGCGTGGTAAACTTTTATGTGATAACATACAAAGCATAATCAATATTTCATACTTCATATTTCCCATTTACTTACTCTGCTTATATCCATTCGCTAATAAGTATTTCAGCACTTTTTCCCTTTGGTCGCCTTGAATGATTATCTCACCATCTTTGGCAGAACCACCAGTGCCGCAATGGTTTTTTAGTAACTTACCGAGTGTCTGCAAATCATCATCTGTCCCAATAAAACCCGCTACAAGGGTAGCAGCTTTGCCAGCACGGTGTTTAGTTTCTAACCGAAGACGTAGTTTTTGTTGTGCCGCTGGCAATGTTTCCTGTATGTCTTCGTTATCCTCTAGCTTAAAGTTTGGGTCTGTACTATAAACGAACCCATTAGAGGTAGGTTTTATTTTCTTGCTCATGTTATCTAGATGGGTATAAAACTAAACTATTACTGCTTTCAAACTTAAATCTAGGCTCTGTGCCTGGTGTATCAATCCACCCACACTTACATAATCGACTCCCGTTGCTGCAAAACTTTCGATAGTCTGTAAGTTGATGCCACCGCTTGCTTCCGATTCGTATTCCTTGTTGATAATTGTGAGTGCTTCCGTTATCTGTTCGGGTGTAAAATTATCCAACATTATCCTAAAAACTTTACCCTTACCAATACGACACACAGTTTCAACGTCTTGCAGACTTCTTGTCTCTACTTCTATTTTTAAATTAAGATTATTCTCTTGGGTATATTGATATGCCTTGTTAATGGCTGGTTCCAATCCACCAGCATAGTCAATATGATTATCCTTCAACATCATCATATCATATAAACCAAAACGGTGGTTGGTGCCGCCACCAATCCTCACTGCCTCTTTCTCTAGGAATCGGAAGTTGGGGGTTGTCTTTCTAGTGTCCAACAGTTTAGTGGAATATCCCTTTAGTTTCTCGGTATATTGATGGGTAAGGGTAGCGATACCGCTCATGCGTTGCATACAGTTAAGAATAAGACGCTCGCAAGTGAGGATAGTATGTATGGATGCATTTACTTCAAACGCCTTCTCGCCAAACACCATAGTGTCCCCATCGTTTTTGTAAGCAGTAAACACCGCCGATGGCTCTACAAGTTTAAATATCCCTCGTGCTACCTCAACGCCAGCCAAGATTCCGTCTTGCTTTATTTTTAGCTCACCTTTTCCTTGTTTATCCTTCGGAATGCAACTAAGCGTGCTGTGGTCGCCACCACCTATATCTTCTTTTAATGCTGCCGTAATTAACTGCTGCAAAAGTTCATTATCCATGTTTGCAAAGTAACGGGTAAACCGTAAATATTTCTCTGGCACAAATAATCCTGTAAACGCTAACTATATTATAAAAAGCAGAAAAAGGCTGCCCAGAACTTACGTTCCAAGTCAACCTTTTCCTTAAAATTCACTCGTTTTTTAAAGCCTAGAACTTAGTTTATATTTACCAATACATCTTCTACATACTTAGTGTTGATAACCACTTCTTTAGATTGTAGCAAACTACCCTTATCCGAGTAAATACTAAAACTAAGGTTTTTTAAATCATCAACTTTAACCAGTTCAACCTTCTTGTGGAACTGTTTGTTGGCGTATGTTTTCTCATAGATAACATCACCATTTTCATCCTTTATTACAAACAAGAATGAATTTCCTTTGCTATTACTATAGTGTATATCAAACTCAAAGTTGTTTGCAGCACTACCCAGATATTTAACATCTAATCTGTTTGTTTTGGCAGAGTCGATTCCGTTTCCGCCTTCTTCAAACTTATAAGTTGATGCGGCAGATGCGTGCATTGAAATAAATAATGCTGCTGCCAATATATTTCCTAAAAATAACCTTTTTGCTATTACGTTTAAACTCACTTTTTTCATAACTGTTTAATTTAAAAATTAAAATCTTTAGTCACATGACAAGCGTACAGTTGTTAGAAGTTTACCCTTTTTTCTTATGGTCACAGGGCGAAGCAGAAGTAATTCATTAGCAGGCAAGGCATCCGTTAAGGAGATAGAATTTGGTTTTTAAATACCTGCAAGTACACTTTTAATACCTAGAGGGCAATAAAGGTAACCCAATAAAAGATATTGAGAGGTGTTTGTGAAGATGGACAATCGGTTAAAACCTATACTCCCAAAGGGATATAGAGAAATGTTTTTTATTAGACATTATATAAGTCGGGAACTGTATTGCAGTCTAAAGTTGTGCAAAGCACAGCAGATTTCCATGACAAAATCATTTATACCCAAGTAGCTTTTCTTCCGCAATCTTATCGTATCCTTTACAATTCGATAAATTTTTATTTTTTCAATTATGTGTTCAACTCTGACCCTCTCAGATGTTCGCCTTATTGCAAGTCTTTTGCTCGGCTGATAGCTCTTTCCCTTTGGTTTCTTCCTTGGTATTTCAATGTTGATACCTTCTTGGAAATGTTCTTCAAACCCAGAGTCCTTACACACTTTGATTCCTTTAGGGAACTGCCATTTCTCTTCATCTATGATCCGTTTACCCTTTACGCTGCCCTCGTAAGTCTTGCTCAAGTAAACTATCCTATTCTTTTCAGTACCAATAATGGCGTTCTTGGCACTATGCATCTTTTTTTACACTATACGATCCTACCGCACAAAGCCAGACGGACGCTGTATCTCACGCTCTGTGGCGTCTATATATACCTTTTCAACACCTTGCAATAGTTCCTTTATCTTCAAAGAATTCCTACTTGGCAATTAATGCAAGGTTTCCAATGTCTAGTGCAACAATCC
>JANYEX010000011.1 GCA_025359725.1 Chitinophagaceae bacterium
CAACCACTTGACAAGTACTCCTTGATTAAATCATGACGTTCTGGAATACTGAAATAACGACCTGCTTTTTGAATGATTTTCTTCTCCATTTTTTACACCTTTTTAATTTTTTAAAGTGTAAACCTATTTTAGGACAAGACAGTGAGTGTGATTAATACCACCAGCAACACGGTTGTTGCCACGGTGGATGTGGGCTTTAGTCCTTTTGGAGTCAGTGTGAGCCCCGATGGCACGAAAGCCTATGTGGTAAGTGCGAATGGCGACAATGTGAGTGTGATTAATACCACCAGCAACACGGTTGTTGCCACGGTGGCTGTGGGCAGTAATCCTGTTGGAGTCAGTGTGAGCCCCGATGGCACGAAAGCCTATGTGGCAAACTTTTTTAGCGACAATGTGAGTGTGATTAATACCATCAGCAACACGGTTGTTGCCACGGTGGCTGTGGGCAGTTTTCCTTATGGAGTCAGTGTGAGCCCCGATGGCACGAAAGCCTATGTGGCAAACGTTGTTAGCAACAATGTGAGTGTGATTAATACCACTAGCAACTCGGTTGTTGCCACGGTGGCTGTGGGCAGTAGTCCATATTCCTTAGGCAATTTTATTGCCAATGTACCCTTACCATGCAGCACTTTGCCGTTAAAACTAATTTCTTTTGAGATTAATAGTGATTTGTTGCTAAATCATCTTCGCTGGCAAACCGCTAACGAAACCAACACCTCCAGCTTTGTAATAGAGCGTAGCAGCAATGGCAGCGGTTTTACGGCAATAGGCAATGTGCCTGCTAAGGGTAGCGGCAGTTATAGTTATACAGACCCCCAACCCCTAAATGGGGGGGTGTACTACCGTTTAAAGAGTATAGACAAAGATGGTAGCTTTACTTATAGCAAGGTGGTAACTGTAACGTTGGCGGTTAACGGTAATCGGCTAGCGGTTTATCCCAACCCTTCAAAGAGTGTGGTAACTATTAGTGGCAATCATATAGCAACGGTACAGGTGGTAAATAATTTAGGCAGGGTAATCAGCACCCAAACCCTAAAAGATGCCACCAACCCAAGCCTATCAGTAAGTAACCTACCAGCAGGTATTTATCACCTCCGTGTGCAAACAACAGATGGGGCGGTAAATAGTGTGGGGTTTGTAAAAGAGTAAATCATGTTCCAACCCTTATAGGATTTTGAATCCTATAAGGGTTATGTAGAGGCAGCTACTTCCTTTTGGGGTAGCTGCTTTTTTGTTGTTTCCATCTGGAGCAAGTGTTCAGCGAAACTGGTCACTTGTGCCGATTAGTCTAACCAGTTTATGACTGGTATACGCTTAGATAAGGTTTTAAGAAAAGTGGGTTCTTATTAGCAGATTTTCAACCTACACTCCTTTTGTTTCTTAAAGGTGATGTTTTACTGGTGAAAGGATATAGAAAAATTAGTGCAGGGTACAATCCTTTTAAATCCTTTAATCCTACAAATCCTAGTTCAGATAACTTTCCCTATCCCCTAAAGGAAGACATGGAGGATGCGGCGGCTTCTTGCAGTTAATTCACCACACATCAATCCATTATTATCTTCTTATCATCACCCTTTAGGGGATGGAGGCAAACTATCAGGGATAATGACACCAGCTATACAAGCAGAAGTAACAGCGCAAGTAGATTTAGCCATTGCCATAGACAAAGCAGAAAGAGCTGCAAAAGCAAAACTAAAAAAGGAAGCGAAGATGGCGGTGGCACTAAAAGCTGAAACGTAAGCCATTGCGGCAGAACAAGTTGTGGCAGCAGAAGAAACTATAGTAGTGATACCACCAGCGGTTTAGAGAAATCGGAAGGAACGAGAATCGGTAGTCGCAAGTTCGGGTCGCTTCCTAGCGATTACCGTTCCTTCCGTTTTCCGATTCCTCCAAAAAGAAACGCCCTTGAAGAATTAACTCCAAGGGCGTTTTTAAACTCATATTTCATAGTTCACAACTTATCTGAACTATCCTAAATAAGCTTTTAGTGCATTACTGTAGCGTGCCTTTTGCAAACGCTTAATAGCACGTTCCTTAATTTGGCGGATACGTTCTTTGGTAAGATCGTATTTAGACCCAATTTGTTCGATGCTAACACCGTTTTCACCATCCAACCCAAAGTAGGCATTTACAATCTCAGCTTCCCTAGGACTCAATGATTTCAACACGCGACGAATTTCTTCTCTCAAAGAATCTTTCATTACGTCTTCATCGGTGTCATCACTTCCTTCTAGCAAATCGCCCATCGCAACGTCCTCTGCTTCGTGTACTGGTGCATCCAGAGATGTGTGGCGGGTGTTACTTTGGAAAATGTTGTTAATTTCGGTTTCGCTCATCTCTAGGATGTCGCTCAACTCTTCAGTTGATGGCTCACGTTCGTGTTCCTGTTCAAAAGCCATGTAAGCCTTGTTGGCTTTGTTGTAAGTGCCAATTTTGTTTTGAGGCAAGCGGACTAGTCTGCCCTGCTCTGCCAACGCCTGTAGTATAGATTGGCGAATCCACCACACGGCGTAAGAAATAAATTTGAAACCTTTAGTTTCATCGAAGCGTTGTGCCGCTTTAATCAATCCGAGGTTGCCCTCGTTAATTAGATCGCTAAGTGATAGCCCCTGATGTTGGTACTGCTTAGCAACAGATACCACAAATCTTAAATTAGCTTGAACCAATTTGTCAAGAGCTCTTTGATTACCCATCTTGATCTTCTGCGCCAATGTAGTTTCCTCTTCGGGAGTGATCATCGGAATTTTAGAAATTTCCTGCAGATACTTTTCTACGGCCTGAGAATCTCTGTTGGTAATCTGTGTTGCAATTTTGAGCTGCCTCATGTGTGGAATTTATGCTTGCGTGAAAATGAATGAACGTTATTTAAGTAGTGTAAGTTGCCCGAGATAAGTTAAATATCTAAGAACGAAAATTTAAAAAGTCGGCGAAAATACAACTAGTAGCTTGAATAGCCTAAAATTTAATTGAAAAAAGTTTACCAAATAGTAAGTTTTAGTCAGATTTAATAAAAATTGTACTGTATAAAGCCTAATGTTCAATTTAAGCATCACATTTGCACGGCTAAATTTAAAAAGATGATAGACTTACGATCAGACACAGTTACCAAGCCTACCCCCGCAATGCTAGAGGCAATGTTTAAAGGAAAAGTGGGCGACGATGTATTTGGCGAAGACCCTACAGTAAACGAACTAGAAGCAATGGCGGCAGAAATGTTTGGCATGGAAGCTGGGATTTTCT
>JANYEX010000015.1 GCA_025359725.1 Chitinophagaceae bacterium
ATGGACTAATGAAAAAATCATTTCAACAGATGGTAAGCAAATTACCATTTTAAATGAAGTGACTTTAAAGGGGTTTATAGTCTAGTCAAGTTCTTCAAGGCTGTTCTTAGATGCTTAGTGAATAGCATTTCTCCAGCACAATAGTTCCTTTATAAGAACTCAAATCGCTGCCACACAATCCAATATAGTAAATTTCAAGTAGTACCTCATCACCAGCCGGAATGGGTTCATCAACTTCCATAACACTTACCTTGTAAGCCTCATTTATTAAAACCGATTTCATGTGTGTATTTTATTATTGAAAAAAAACTCATCAATATCATTCGTTATCGCAATACCCACATTTTTTATATTTTGCGAAGCCTTAAACTTCACTTCTTGAACAATTGACTAGGGGGTAGCCTTTGGTAAAGGGTCCGCCGACCTTGTTTGGTGGCAAAGAGATAATCCAATATCCTTTTTCATTTGATTTACCCACATAAGATTTATTATTAATCACTACCGTTATACTTTCATTGGGTGCAGACCACCCCAAAATCTTTGTGATTTCATCTCGTTGAAGAATCATATTGTTTACAAATATTATGGCCAATTTAAGTTGTGAGAAACCTTTATTAAAAAGTAGCAAAACGAAAACTAAAAGAAGAATTGTCATGCTCTTATTAATCATATTTTTAAATTATATTCATGTCGTGTGAACTTTATTTGTTGTTCTTCAAGCTTTATTGAATGTCGTGTGAGCTTTATTGTTACTCTCGCAAGCTTTATGGTTACTCTTGCAATCTTTATGATTACCCTTGCAAGCTTTATGGCTACTCTTGCAATCTTTATGGTTACTCTTGCAAGCTTTATTGTTACTCTTGCAAGCTTTATTGTTACTCTCGCAAGCTTTATTGTTACTCTCGCAAGTTTTATTGTTACTCTCGTAAGCTTTATTGCTTCTTCACTAAAAAAGTATTTAATTAATCAGCCTCAATACTCCTTACACTCAAAATCTTTTTCTCATTACATCCTATTTATTAATAGTAAGTGTTAACTGCCTTACTACAGACTTTTGTCCATAAGCATTTGCATTGATGCCAATAAAAGCAATTTTGTAAACACCAGGCTTAGAGAATACATACGGGTAAACATTCATTTGGGTAGAAATACCTTTAATTGTCACTCCGTTATCAGGTACTACACTATTACATTGAAGTGGTTTTGTTACCACCCACTGTTCATTTGCAACAGAACTAGACAGCATGAATAAAAGTGTGGAACCTATATTTCACTTTTGATCTAGAGAATTATTGGTAATACTAACCGCCGTCCAAGAGGCAGAGAGAATATTGGCAATAGAATAGCTTGTACTATCAGCCAAGGTATTATTTACATTAAAACTTGCCACATTCCATCTACTTTGTTTAATACCTGATCCCACTAATCCGATATATCGGAAAGCCAAAAACAGGGGTTGCTGTGGATTTACAAAATCATTCAGACTAATATTTCCCGAAAAGGTATTGGTAGAGGAGGGTGCAAATGTTGCACGATAAGAAATATCAGTCCAAGTAGCATTGGTAAGATTGGTAGAATCATAAATACCTGAAAAATCATTCGAGACTAAAAAAGACAATGCCTTGGTAGAATTTCCATAAAGGCGTGAGGTATAAAAGTTAGCGGTGATATTACCAGACGCTGTATCTCTGTTTCTATTGGCATATTTATTTCCTGGCTCTCCCGAATAATACGTGATAATATCTGGATTGCCTGAAAATTTGAAATTTACGGTGTCACCAACTTGATAAATAGACGAATCAGTTGTAACGTTGAAGTCAACGTTTTTGACATCAATATTTTTGTTGCAAGCAATGCAACAACAAATCGAAAAAATTATTACTAATATCTTATACATGTGTAATTGTTTTACCATCCTGGATTTTGTACTAATGATTTGTTTAAAGACATTTCAGACTGAGGAATTGGATAGAAAAGATAGCGTTGTGAAAAATTATTCCCTGCAATTGCCCCCCAGCTATATCCTCCACCATTTACTGCAAAATCATTTGCTACCGCTTTCATGGTGGTGTACAATATGCCCCAACGTATTAAATCTGTCTTACGGAGTCCTTCAAAACAAAGCTCCCTAGCCCGCTCATTTTGTATGGTTTGCCTAAAAGCATCTGGGTCTGTTATGGTTTTAGCCCCAATAAATTGATAAGCATTTGCTCTTTTTCTTACAAGATTTAAATATTGATGCGCTAAAACAGTAGGCCCATTTATTTCATTCTCAGCTTCTGCAAGCATTAATAAAACATCTGAATATCTAAGCAATGGGAAATTTGTTGCATTATCATTCTTTGCCTTAGGAATAATGAGTTCGTAACTTCTTGGCCATTTCCCAACATACCTATTATAGATGGCATTTACAGCATAATTTATTTGACTAGTACCAACATACGAGTAAGGTGCTATGTTCCAATTTCTTCTTACATCTGATGTGTCATCATACATTTTGTACAAAGTACCTGTTGCATAAATTTGACCGTAACTGTAGCCTACATTTAAATCACTACTAATAACACCAACTGTAATCCCCAATTCCCCACCTAAATTATTGACATTGGCAGTAGTTGGATTGTAGTACATCCCCGCCTCCCACAAAGACTCTTTCTTATCATAGATTTTTTGAATCTGATTGATAAAAACTTGTTTGTAATCTTTATTGAGTGAATGGCTCCCTGACTTGTCCTAAAATAGGTTTACAGTTTAAATAATTAAAGAGGTGTAAAAATGCAGAAGAAAATCGTTCAGAAAGCTAGTTGTTATTTCAGTATTCCAGAACAACATGAACTGATTAAGGAGTACTCGTCGAGTGATTGTACAAAAGAATTTATATGCAAGAAATATACTGGGCAATCCGCGTATGGAACTTTATTAAAATGGATGCGAGACTTGGGGTATGACGCATCTGGTAATTCTAAAAATGCTACGATTTCATCCAATACAGAAGAGATGCCGAAGAAGGAATTGTCAAAACAGAAATTTGAAAAGCTTCAATTAGAGAAGCGGATTGCTAATTTGGAAAAGTAGTTGAAGGAAGCCGAGCTGAAGGCCATTGCCTTCTCAACGATGGTTGATATTGCAGAGAAGGAATTATAAGATTCCCATCAGAAGAAGGGATATTACCACCTTTTATATCCTTGTTCTCTTCCCGCGTGTTGCGTTGAATGGGTACTTTAATAAAACTGGCATCTACTATCTTGCCCTCATTGATGGTAAAGTGCAGCTTTCCCAATGCTTCAATGCACCTTGAAAACAGCTTGTCTACCATTCCCAATGCTGTCATCTGCCATCGTTAATCCTAGAAAACACATGAAGCTCATCCTGTCATTTATCTGAAACTCGGTCTGGTCATCTGAAAGATTGTAATAACGCTGGAGTATCAGTATCTTAAAAAGCAACACCTATTCATAAGGTGGGCGACTGCCCTTACCCTTGGCTATCTTTGATAAATCCATAAGCAATAACTCACGGAAAATCTCAAAATCAATCCCTTTGTCCAATCTTTCCAAAGGATCACCCAAGGAGGATAGCTTCGTCAAACGGATGTCTTGATCAAAAAAGCCGTAATCTCTATGTCGCTTGAATTTTTTCATAACAAAGCTAGTTTACACATAAATCCAACACAGAATTCATTAAAAATTAGTTTTTAGAGGTTCCCATAAGTAAATTAGTACAAGCTTGCGGAACTATTTGATGTAGGTGATACTTGATGGTATTGTAGACTGAAACTAAAGCAATCTCCTTAATGATGATACTCAACACTTGGATGAATAGTTCTTTTGGTATCATCTCTTCTTTCGTGCTTCTTCCCAGAGTTATGATCATCAGATTTATGAGATAGTATATAAAACCCAAGCTGGATAGGGCTAGTAATAACATCCAAGAATAATGTTATAGGAAGTAACCCCCATTTGCCTTCTTCATTAATTAACGGAATCCTTAGTGCTACATATCGCTCAGGATTGGCAGGCGTTTGAACTACATATACCTCTTGTGGATAGTTGTTTGCTGGCTCTGGTTGATGCCAATTATTGCTGTGAGGTTTCAAAATACAATTATCACTTAATAAATTTACATACACCATCAAACTACTATCCGTAATTACATCAAGTGTTTGAGCATATTTTGCTTTAACATCGCTGAAGTTTAGTAACGGAATGTTGGCAGAGCTGTAGCCAATGTTACAAGTGCTATCACAAATAAGTTTGCTGGCGTCTGTTGCTAAATATTTTCTCGAAAACCGCCTTTTAAATGTTACATTTCCCGTTGCATATTTATCATATTCGTTGACTATAGCATTTACATTAATGGTAACAGTGTAGTAATTCTTTTTTACATTACTCCCCCGAAGATTATTAAAATCTAAGTGCAATAAGCTATCCTTATCATAGTACGCTCTGTTGAAACTATATGAATCTGGAGGAAGGGAAGATAAATCTATGTTACTTTCCAACAATTGCGAGGTCAAGCATGAACTAGCTAGTACAGCAATAAATAGCAAAATTATCCACTTCATAAGTGTAAGGTTGTTGTGGTAAAAATAAGGAATTCTTTAATCATTACTAGTAGCAATATTCGTATATGAATGCAGCTAAAGTCTTTAACACAATAATAATTCATATCTAAGATTTCATATCTACTATCTTTCGCCACACTACTTTTGTAACTTCATAAAAAAGTACGTACTTTTAAGGCAATGCAAGGCTTCACTGACAAAACATATTTTGAATACGACCTGTCAGATCAGGTTTACCTAAATAATGCCCTCACTTTGCAGGAGGCTAATAACATCTTCGAGTTCTTTAAAACCCATTGGCTTTTTAAGTGGAACGATGCCCATAACGACTGCGAAGACCGCGCTAATGCTATCTGTATCTTGTTGGATCAATGGCGGATTCCTAATTATAAAGGCTGGGTTTTTAGTGGCAACTTCCTTAAGGGCGAACAAGGAACACTGAATAATTTATGGAACTATCATGTTGCTGCCGCAGTACCTGTATATATTGATGACATCATTTACTTGTACATGATAGACCCGGCTACTTTATCTCAGGTGGCTACAATAGAGTTTTGGGCAAGCAGTGTTACTGAGTTTCCGTACAGTTATTACCTGATAAAATTTGGTAATTTATATATTTTCCCAGCGGAATATATCCAACGGGATAACTGGCACTGGCGCGATCAAGAGAATTACCGATGGACTATTGAGGGGTTGGCAGGCATTAACGGTGTGGCACCCGATGGCGAATACTATATTAATAATAACAGGCGGTTGATTGAGCGAACGCGAACGGAATTTAATAAACTCAAGTATGGCGGGTCACCATTTAGGTTGTCTTATTAATAGTGCCTCTATCATCAATCCTTATCTTTTTTTGGTCTTGCAAAATCTGAAGTACCTCCCACAGTTTACTTCTTTTCTCCACAGGAATCTTATCCAATAACCCCTTTACTGTATTGTCTTTTGTATCGAGATGCTTATATATTTCGGTTTCCATACTAGCTACATCCGCAACAATTGTCGACTTTCTTTTCTTCAGTAAACAATTATCACAAACCCCACAAGCCCTAGCTTCGGCATCACCAAAGTAAGCAGCTACATATTGACTGCGACACGATGTATCGGTCTCTACATAAGTAGCCATCGTATCTATCCTATCCTGAAATAGTTTCTTTCTGTTGGAGTATGCCTGCTGGTTTATATGTATATACTTTGCGGGTGCTCGGTTTAGGATAAAATGTATCTGGGGCGTTTCCTTTTGCGGTTGATAATGAATAATACCAAATGCTTGTAGTTGCAATAGCTTCTCGTGCACCAACGCCTCTTTAGTACGCATAGTACGTGCAATCTTCTTTTCAGATATGCTAACTACTGTATCATAAATGCCCGCATAGCCACGTAGCAGTGCTTTGGAAAGTAAATCTAGTGGGGGATGTGTAAACTCTAGTTCATTCATCACCTCTTTTGTGGCAGTAAAAACAACTTTAGAGGGAATAAATACGGTCTCGCTAAACGCAAGGTGTCCTTCCTGTTCTAGCACTTTTAGCGTAGCCACAACCAACTGGGAATTAAGCTTGAAGTTGGTGGTAAAAGTATTTATATCAAAATCATAATAGCGACCCTCGCCAACGCCCACAGGAATATCAAGAAAGTTTGCCAATGCTTGATAAACGGCTGCCAACTTTTCCATTGAGGGAAAACGAATATCGGGCAGCCCTTTTAGCTTCCTCATGTCGTTATCCTCGTATAGCAAAACCGCATAAGACTTTTTGCCATCGCGCCCCGCCCTTCCCGCTTCCTGATAGTAGCTTTCCAAACAATCGGGAATGTCAAAATGTAGTACTGTCCGCACATCTGGTTTGTCTATCCCCATCCCAAAAGCATTGGTACAAACCATTACCCGAATTTTATTATCAATCCAATCCTGCTGTTTTCTATTTCTGTCATCCTGCATTAATCCCGCATGGTAATAGTCGGCAGCTATTTTATTAACAGACAACAGTTGCACAATCTCCTGCGTTTGAAACCGACTTCTAACATAAATAATACTACTACCAGGCACATTGGTTAATATTTCCACCGCCTTATTAATCTTACTATCCACTTTAAAGACAGAATAAGAAAGATTAGGTCGTTCGAAGCTTTGCCTAAAGATAGCAGGAGTTCGTAGCTTAAGTTTATCGACAATATCTGTTTGAACCAATGGGGTAGCAGAGGCAGTAAGCGCAATAATTGGCACTCTTTTTAGCTCATTCCTTATCTCTGCAATACGCAGATAGGGCTGCCTAAAATCATATCCCCACTGACTAACACAATGCGCCTCATCCACCGCAATAAGGCAACAATCCATCTGGGGTAAATAGGATTTAAAAAGATTCGTTTCTAGCCTTTCGGGCGATAGGTACAGAAATTTGTACTGCCCCTCTACAACATCTCTCAATATATCTTCCACCTCCTTGGGCGATAGACTAGCATTGAGCGAAATAGCAGAAATACCCTTGTTGTTAAGGTTCTCTACCTGATCTTTCATCAGCGCAATAAGGGGCGATATAACAATACAAACGCCCTGCTGCATCATGGCGGGCACTTGAAAACAGATAGACTTGCCTCCGCCCGTAGGCAACAAAGCCAACACATCCTGCTTAGCTATTACAGCCCCTATGATGGCTTCTTGGTTGCCCCTAAAGCTGCTGTGTTGCCAGTATTCTTCTAGTATTTGTTGTGGAGTAAGCAAAATGGGCGTTGTGAATAATACATTATTTAATGGATAAAAGTAAGGGTTAAATGGTATTGAGTTGAGAATGGCAAGCCTTAAATTGAATTTGACACTATTTAGACTTTGAGGGTTAAGGTACAAGTGTAACGTAAGGGCATTGCCCTTTGCTTCCGCCACGTGGTATTTTGCTTCTGCGAAGTGGTATTTTACTTCTGCGAAGTGATTTCTAGATCGAAACAAGCCAAATTGCTTTTAATATTGTTTTGTCGACACGGGGAATGTAGGGATTGTTTTTTAAAGAAAGGTTTTGTGGGGGGAAGGTATGCAAATTGGAGAGATTGAATTTAGACTTATAAATTTCCTTAGATTTATATCTATGCCGCTGGCAAAAAATTATAGTTATGGCTTTAACGGTAAGGAAGACGATAAAGATATTAGTGAGGGTGGTCAGGACTATGGAATGAGGATATATGATTCAAGGGTAGGAAGATTTTTAAGTGTTTAGCCTTTGCTGGTCTTCCCCATCGCCGTTGTTGGTGTTCTTCATCAACAACAATGAAAAGGAGCGGGATTATCGATTGTTTGATTAAAAATATAGGTGTCCTGCTAGATAATTGTTGGTGAGGAACACCAACAACGGCGAGAATACATTATGAACTTTGTATTATTCTGTGTTTTAAATAGGGCGGTTCAAATAAAGACAATCAG
>JANYEX010000050.1 GCA_025359725.1 Chitinophagaceae bacterium
TAATGCTGTATAGCATCTTCAATTGTAGAATATGGAACATTAGTTTCAATTACTCCTTCAGGCTTTAATCCAGCATTAATTCTTTCAGCTAGTCAACCTGTTCGGATGCTGTTTGATGATGTTAGCGAAGCGCATCTCGAATTGGCAGATAAACGGGATATTTATCCCGCTTGTGCATAATAACCCTAATAAATAGAAATTGGTTTTGTATCTTGAATTATCACTCAGAATAACAAACACTTTATTAATTGAACCTGTTTATAACTGGAATAAGCTTAAATAAATATAGTAGGGCACTACCAAAGGATATTACTACAATCTTCACTTTGAGGCTTTGCCTAAAGAAGAAATAACGTAACTACACCTCTCTAAAGCCTCGAACATGATTGCTGAAAAGCACCAAAAAGGTAAAATAGCAGAAAAAGGAGTGAAAATGAATTACTGAAGTAGTCGATTCTATGTAGACTATTGACTTGTCCCTAATCGCGAATCACTACCACCTGCCAGAACTTTTTATAGATTTAATCGTGTGTCTTTCATAAACGAAAAAAGTGACGACGCCATAAACTATGTGAAGAAACCCAAAGCCGAAACCAAAAAAAAGAATCCCCCAGCCTTGCATCCATAGATTTACGATACCTAATAAAAGAAGGATGTAGCCTAAAAAGCCTACCTCGCCAGTGCTGAATCTGCGAATGTTAATTAATGAAATTGCATAGAATATAATCGCTACAGGAACAATATACCCGTAGTTGGCAGTGATTACTAACCTGATAATAAATATACCACCAACAACACTTGGAAGACTTAAAGCTGATATTTGTTGTCTTGTCTTATCATCCCAAATAGGGTAATTATTTTTTCTACTTCTCAAAGTTGTAAAGTAGAAAGCAAAGAGCAATGCAAACAAAATAGTAAACAGTGCTAGGAAGATTAAGTTCTCACCAACAAACTGATGGACTGTCATATTGTAATAATCAAAACCACTTACAATAGTCAACATGTCCTTATTTTTTTTTGATTCAGTACTCAGTAAATTGTGGGTAACGTATGTACCTAATAAGCCACATAAGCCAACAAATATTCCGCTAAGACCACTTAGACTTAAAAAACGACTGCTTTGCTCAAATTTCTTTTCCATCTTTGTAATTAAGGGGTTATTATCCAACAAATAAAGCCATTTTTACAGTTATTTGAGCCGTAGCGTGACGATTTTTTAAAACATTTGTGGATAATGCAGATTAGCATTGAAAATAAAAAATCGTTGGCATCTAATTCAACCCCTTATCTTAGCTGAATGCAAAAGAAACTTTTCCTGCTTGATGCCTTTGCGCTCATCTTTCGTGCGTATTATGCGCTTATCAGAAGTCCTCGTATTACTAGTACTGGAAAGAACACAAATGCCCAATTTGGTTTTACAAATGCCTTGGTAGATTTGATGACAAAAGAAAAACCAACTCACTTAGCTGTATGTTTTGATATGGAAGGCCCTACGGAAAGACATATAGATTTTGCAGATTATAAAGCTAACAGACAAGATGCCCCCGAAGATTTGATATTGGCTATTCCAGATATAAAACGTATTGTGGAAGCTTTCAATATTCCAGTGATAGGGGTGAAGGGGTATGAAGCAGATGATGTAATTGGTACATTAGCTTGGGAAGCGCATGATGCTGGATACGAGGTTTTTATGGTTACCCCCGATAAAGATTATGGGCAATTGGTACGTGACGGTATCAGTATTTACAAGCCTGGTTATGCTGGCGGTGATGTAGAAATAATGGGACCAAAAGAGGTTTGTGATAAATGGAATATAGAAAGGGTAGATCAGGTAATTGATATTCTGGGGTTAATGGGTGATGCTGTGGATAATATCCCGGGTATTGCTGGCGTGGGCGAAAAGACCGCCGCCAAGTTATTGAAGGAATACGATACGCTAGAAGGAGTACTTGAGAATGCAGATAAAATAAAAGGTGCATTGGGCGAGAAGGTTAGGGTAGGGAAGGAGAATGCCATCATGAGTAAGAAGTTGGCAACTATTATTACCAATGTGCCTGTAGCATTTCATGAAGAAAACTTTAGGCAGAAAGAATGGAATAAGGATGCCTTGAGGGAAGTTTTTACAGAGCTTGAGTTCAGAACAATGGCTGTGAGGATACTCGGACAAGCATTACCTGTAAATACGCCTAGTTTTACCTCAAAGAATGCTACAACTAAGCCTGCAAGTAATCAAGGGAATTTATTTGACCCAATACCTACAACACCCTTAAATATACCTACTCAAAATATAGGTTCTACTTCTAGTGTAGGCTTATTTGGTAGTGTTTTCGATCAACCAATACCTGAAGTATTACTTTCTGATGAAGAAGGTAAAGAAGAAGTACATTTTACCACAGAAGTTTCGAATATTAATAACACACCGCATACTTATGAATTAATTGATTCTACAGAAAAGATAGTTGAGTTAATTACTAAGCTTCAATCTAGCGATGAAATATGTTTTGATACTGAAACAACCCATATTGATGCCAACGTAGCCGACCTTGTGGGACTTAGCTTTTCGGTTAAAAAAGGCGAAGGCTATTATATTCCATGCCCAGCAGATAGGGATGCTACCACCGATATTCTTACTCAATTAAAACCCTTGTTTGAAAATGATAAGATTCTTTGGGTTGGTCAGAATATTAAGTACGATTTGTTGATGCTCAAATGGTATGGGTTCGAACTAAAAGGCAACCTGTATGATACCATGCTTGCCCACTATGTTATTGAACCCGAAGGACGGAGGAGCATGGATTTATTAAGCAGTCAGTACCTCAACTATGAGCCAGTACATATTGATGAATTGATTGGCAAGAAAGGAAAAGGACAAGGCACGATGCGTGATGTAGAAATAGAAAAAGTAAAAGAATACGCCGCTGAAGATGCCGATATTACCTTGCAACTAAAACACGTCTTTACACCATTGGTAAAATCGAAGGAAGTGGGCAGGGTACTGGAAGAAGCAGAGAATCCTTTGGTGAAAGTATTGACAGACATGGAGTTTGAAGGGGTAAGGATAGATAATTATTTCTTGAATGAGTATAGTGTAGAGCTAGAAAAGGAAGCTAAGAAGTTTGAGAATAATGTGTACGAACAGGCTGGCGTACGATTTAACCTTGCTTCGCCAAAGCAATTAGGTGAAGTTTTATTTGATAAACTCAAGCTTGATCCAAAGGCAAAGAAAACCAAGACTGGTCAATACGCCACTGGAGAAGATGTGTTGCAAAAGCTATCTCATCAGAATAAAATAGTGGCAGACATTCTTGGCTTCAGGCAATTAACCAAACTAAAGAGTACTTATGTAGATGCACTTCCGTTGATGATTAACAGCAAAACAGGTAGGGTTCATACGAGCTATGCGCAGGCTGTGGCGGTTACGGGAAGGCTTAGCAGCAACAATCCTAATTTGCAGAATATACCTATCCGTTCGGAAAGAGGCAGGGAGATAAGGAAGGCTTTTATCCCTAGAGATAGTAATCACATATTAATTAGTGCCGATTATTCTCAGATAGAACTACGCATTGTTGCCGCCATTAGTGGCGATCCTAATATGTGCGAAGCATTCCGTCAGGGTAAGGATATTCATACCGCAACTGCTGCAAAGGTTTATGGTATTGAAGAAAGCGAGGTGACAAAAGAACAACGCTACAAAGCTAAGAGTGTAAACTTTGGTATCATATACGGGCAGGGGGCTTTTGGTCTGGCAGATAACCTAGGCATATCCCGCACAGAAGCTAAAGAGATAATAGACAACTATAAAAAAGAGTTTGTAGGCATCACCACCTATATGACTGACATAGTAAAATCTGCACAAGAAAATGGTTATGTAGAGACATTATTGGGACGGAAGCGTTGGCTAAGGGATATTACATCAAGCAACTTCACTGTTCGAGGCTATGCAGAACGAAATGCAGTTAATAGTCCAATTCAAGGCACAGCCGCAGACATGATAAAGCTAGCCATGATAAAGATTCATGCCGCTATCAAGGAACAAAAGCTACGATCGAAGATGATATTGCAGGTACATGATGAATTGGTTTTTGATGCCGTTAAAGAAGAGATAGATATATTAAAACCTTTGATACTGGAAGGAATGAAATCTGCCTTATTACTTCCCAATGAAGTACCTGTAGAAGCTGAGGTAGGAGTGGGGGATAATTGGTTGGTCGCACATTAGAAAGAATAAGGTCTTAAATTAATTGAGGTTGATTACAAGCAGAAAGAAAGCTGTAATCAACCTCAAATTATTTACTAAGTATATCAAAAACTATTGCCCTTGTGCCAAGCTATATGCTTTTTTACCACCAAACATATTTAGCATCTCATAAGAACAAACTTTAAAGTCTTTCATCATTCCTTTTGTAAGCTCCAGTATTTCTACCTGTGTTAAAGGAACATCGCCAATTGACTCAAAGCGACAACGATATTGATCTACAAGGTTAGTAAACACACTCCCTCTAGGCCATACTTGCGTACCGCGGTTACTGATAGTTACCAATTTAACAATATCCATCGTATGTTTCAGGCTCTTATTAGCTACTTCTGTTGGTTGCTCATTACTTTCAATAAAGAAGTCTATCCCAACAATTACTTCTTCCAGATCACTCTTTGTTTCAAGCATTGGGTTACTTTTCAACTTAAATATGGTTGGTGTAACGTATTTATTTTCTAGTATCGGCTTAGGATTGTTGGCTGGCTCCTTACCAAAGTTGCTAATGATTGCCTCGGCAAAAGTGGTTGTGTTAACAGAAGGGATTGATTTGTCGCCAAAATCACCTGTATGTATTCCGCTTTCCAAGGTGTATAACAAGGCATTTTCAATAATCGCAGCTGTTTCCATCAATCCCAAGTGGCGCAACATACCAATACCGCTCAATAGCAATGCGGTAGGGTTAGCTATATTCTTACCCATAATATCTGGTGCAGTACCATGCACTGCCTCAAAAATGGAAATATGATCGCCGATGTTTGCACTAGGTGCAAAACCCAAACCACCAACAAGCCCTGCGCACAAATCACTTACAATATCGCCTTGTAAGTTGGTAAGTACTACTACATCAAACAAATCTGGTTTAGTAACCAATTTCATACAGAGGTCATCCACAATTACATCATCCGAATTCAGTTCTGGATATTCTTTTGCTACTTCATAGAAAACTTCCAAAAACAAACCATCGGTTATCTTCATGATGTTGCTTTTGTGTCCACAAGTGATGCGCCTTGCTCCCTTTTTCTTCGCCATCTCAAACGCATATTTAATCACCTGATAGCTTCCTGGTTTAGTAATAAACCTTCTACAAAGTGCCACATCATGTGTAAGCATGTGTTCTATCCCGCCATAAGTATCTTCAATATTTTCTCTTACAATCGTAATGTCAATGGGTATCCCTGCCTTACTGAATACAGTATCAACACCATGCAAAGTCTGAAAAGTCCGCTTGTTGGCGTAAGTGTTCCATGTTTTACGTGCAGTTACATTTATGCTTTTAACCCCCTTTCCTTTCGGTGTTTCCATTGGGCCTTTAAACAATATACCTAATGTTTCTATAGTTTCTTGTGCTTCTGCGGTCATCCCATTACTGTAGCCCTTATCAAAAACCCATTTGCCCATATCTACAATTTCATATTGTATCGGCACGTTGGCAGCATTAAAAATAGTTAATACAGCGTCCATTATCTCCGGACCAATTCCATCACCTTTTGCTACTGCAATTTTGTGCATAAAAGAAAAATTTAATTTATTGTTTTCAAGTAAGTTCGTTTCAAATATAGGATGATACGCAACAAAAAGCGCAATATCTTACCAGAAAAAGAATATTATATTAAAAAAGTAGGATAATAAAATAAAGTTATACTGTATTTTGTGTGAAGAATCTTAACCACAGGGATATTCACTTTAGTTTTCATTGTATCTATTCAAATTGTAGTAACGAGCAGTCCATGACGGGAGTCATGAACTAGAACCCGACATTCATGCGCCAGTTGGGTACCCCCGCATAATTAACGGATATTTATTTAAACCTTAGTAACGCAAAGGCACAGGTCAGAGACCGTGCGCCAGTTGCCGATTTTCGGACAGACCTGCGCTAGATGAGAAAAATTGATGAGTTTTTTATAGACGGTTCTTTAGGAGGGTTAGTAGTTGGTTTTTTTAAATCAACAATGGATAAAAAAGATTAGTTTTTATTTTAAAAGTCCCCTAATCTATAAGGAACTTTTTTACCCCCCCCCATTCGTGGTCTAACACGTATATAGTTACCTGAAGAACACCAACAAGGGCAGCAATACTACAACTTCCCCCCTCCCCTTTCAAACTTTCAAACACCCTTTATTATTTTAACATTTTGCGTTCCGCATTGCGGGATTGATAAAAAAAAGTGTTTTACTGCGTTTGTAGTTGCGGAATGCAATAAAACGCCCGTTTTATTGCATTCCGCAATGCGGAATCGATAAAATCGCCTTACTTTATGCATTCCGCAATGCGGAATCGATAAAAACGCCTGTTTTATTGCATTCCCCATTGCGGAATCGATAAAAACGCCCGTTTTATTGCATTCCCCATTGCGGAATCGATAAAATTGCGTTTTTTTATGTATTCCGCATTGCGGAATCGATAAAAGCGTCTGTTTTATTGCATTCCCCATTGCGGAATCGATAAAATTGCGTTTTTTTATGTATTCCGCATTGCGGAATCGATAAAAGCGTCTGTTTTATTGCATTCC
>JANYEX010000051.1 GCA_025359725.1 Chitinophagaceae bacterium
TAATGCTGTATAGCATCTTCAATTGTAGAATATGGAACATTAGTTTCAATTACTCCTTCAGGCTTTAATCCAGCATTAATTCTTTCAGCTAGTCAACCTGTTCGGATGCTGTTTGATGATGTTAGCGAAGCGCATCTCGAACTGGCAGATAAACGGGATATTTATCCCGCTAGTGCATAATAGCCCCTACAAATGATTTTCAGTCAACTGCCTTTCAAACTATGGATTTTCAATTTAAAGTTGTTTAGTTAATAACCCCAAAATCAATGCTATCAATGCTTCCCATTTTTCTTTGAAGTTTATCCACACAATGTTGAAATTTGAAGTATTGTTTTTTGAAAGGGTAGAGATATTTTCGTTTGCTGCTTAACAATTCCGTAACATTTAAGCTGCTTAACATCAAAAAAGTAAATCACCACTTATGCCCACCAATGCATCATCTAAAGGGTTAAAATTCACCCGCCGCTTTACCAAGGAAGGTACAAGCCCATTTGGTCTCTTTGAATACGACTATCGTGATAGCGTAATCAAAAATCCATCTGGAGAGAAGGTATTCGAAATGAACAATGTAGAGGTTCCTAAACAATGGAGCCAGATAGCTACAGACATCCTTGCACAAAAGTACTTCCGCAAGGCTGGCGTTCCACAACCAGACGGAACTTTGGGCAGAGAGACTTCTATAAAGCAAGTGGCGCACAGAATGGCTAACTGTTGGAGAGTATGGGGCGAACGCTATGGCTATTTTGCCAGCAAAAAGGATGCACAGGTGTTTTACGAAGAACTTGTGTATAGCATTCTTAACCAAAGCTGTGTGCCTAATAGTCCTCAGTGGTTCAATACTGGTTTGCACGAGAGCTACGGCATAACAGGCAAGCCCCAGGGGCATTATTATGTTGACCCTAAGGATGGGCAATTGAAGAAATCGACCAATGCGTACGAGCGTCCTCAGCCGCATGCTTGTTTTATATTAAGTGTGAGTGATGATTTGGTGAATGATGGTGGTATAATGGATTTGTGGGTGCGTGAGGCACGGATATTTAAGTATGGTAGTGGTGTAGGTACCAACTACTCTTCTATTCGTGGCTCTGGAGAAAAACTTAGCGGTGGTGGAACGTCGAGTGGATTGATGAGTTTCTTGAAGATTGGTGATAGGGCAGCAGGAGCAATTAAGAGTGGGGGTACTACCCGTAGAGCTGCCAAAATGGTTTGTTTGGATTTGGATCATCCAGAGATAATGGAATTTATCAATTGGAAAGCAAATGAAGAAAAGAAAGTAGCAGCATTGGTTGCTGGTGGTTACGATAACAATTATGAGGGCGAGGCTTACGGAACAGTTTCTGGTCAGAATTCAAACAACTCTATCCGTATTCCTAATGAGTTCTTTAAAGTACTTGCCGAGGATGGCGACTGGGAATTAAAAGCCAGAACAGATGGTAGGGTGATGAAGAAAGTACCAGCAAGGGAAGTTTGGAATCAGATTTCTCATGCAGCATGGGCTTGTGCTGACCCTGGAACTCAGTACGATACTACGATAAACGAATGGCATACCTGTCCACAAGGTGGTCGCATAAATGCATCAAATCCTTGTAGCGAGTACATGTTCTTGGATAATACTGCATGTAATTTAGCGTCTATCAACCTAAGAAAATTCTTTGATGAAAGCACAAATCAGTTAGATATTGAAGGGTTAGAATACATCAGCCGCTTGTGGACTGTAGTATTGGAAATATCCGTGTTGATGGCGCAGTTTCCTTCTAAAGAAGTGGCTCAGTTGTCTTACGACTACAGAACGTTAGGTTTGGGCTTTGCCAATTTGGGTACGATATTAATGATCAGTGGTATCCCTTATGATAGCGAGGAAGCAAGAGCCATCGCAGGTTCTGTAAGTGCAGTTATGACGGGTACAGCGTATAAAACCTCTGCTGAGATGGCATCTTTCCTTGGTGCTTTTGACAAGTATGAAGCGAATAAAAATGATATGCTTCGCATAATGCGCAACCACCGTGCAGCGGCTTATGATGCAAGCGATGCCTTCGTAGGACTAGAAATAAAGCCTCAGGGTATTAACGCTAAATATTGCCCAGCACCATTGCTAAAAGCAGCTACTAAAGCTTGGGATGATGCTGTAAAACTAGGTGAACAATATGGCTACCGCAATGCACAAACAACAGTTATTGCTCCTACGGGAACTATAGGGTTGGTGATGGATTGTGACACTACTGGTGTAGAACCAGATTTTGCTTTGGTTAAATTTAAAAAGCTTAGCGGTGGTGGATACTTCAAAATCATCAACGGGGCAGTACCTAATGCGTTAAAGACATTGGGTTATAGCCAAAAAGAAATAGATACTATTGAGAAATATGCTGTAGGCGCAGGTTCGTTTGAAGGTTCACCGTTTATTAATCCTGCAACCTTGGCAGCAAAAGGATTTTTGCCAGAAGAAATTGCTAAGCTAAACACAGCAGCTAAGTCTGCATTTGAAATTGGCTTCGTATTTAATCGCTATAGCTTGGGTGATGATTGTCTAAAACGTCTTGGTTTTACCGAAGAACAGTTCAGCGATTGGAGCTTCAATATGTTGGAAGGATTAGGTTTTACTGACGAAGAGATAGATGCCGCAAACGATTACGTATGTGGTGCCATGACAGTAGAAGGTGCGCCTTACCTGAAAGATAAACACCTACCCGTGTTTGATTGCGCTAACAAGTGTGGCAAAAAAGGCGAAAGATTTATTCATGCGCATGGTCACATCCGTATGATGGGTGCTTGTCAACCTTTTCTTAGCGGAGCTATTTCTAAAACAATCAATCTTCCGCATGAAGCGACTGTTGAAGAGATTGCAGATTGTTACAAAATGAGTTGGGAATTGGGATTGAAGGCAAATGCTTTGTACAGAGATGGTTCTAAATTGTCTCAGCCGTTAAGCAATAAATCTGATAAGAAAAAGAAAGAAGAAGTTACAAGTTCCGAGTTGCAGGATACAAGTGTTGAGCAACTAGTAACCAGTAACCTGAAACCTGAAACCAACATGGTTGATCTTGCTTCTTTATCCGTAGAGGATTTGTTGGGTGAGATAACCAAGCGTATGGCAGCTTCACCAGATACTAAGTTGAAACGTGAACTATCAATGATTGTTGAGCGTAAAAAACTCCCATCCAAACGTAGAGGCTATACCCAAAAAGCAAAGATTAATGGTCAGGTATTGTTCCTACGTACGGGCGAATATGCCGATGGTACTCTAGGGGAGATATTCATTGACTTAGCGAAGGAGGGTTCAACGCTTCGTAGCTTGATGAACTGCTTTGCAATAGCTGTTTCTGTTGGCTTACAATATGGAGTGCCGTTAGAAGAGTTCGTTGAGAAGTTTGTATTCACTAAGTTTGAGCCAGCAGGTATGGTAGATCATCCAAATATTAAAACGACTACTTCTTTGGTAGATTTTGTTTTCCGTGCATTGGCATTTGATTATTTAGGTCGCACAGACTTAGTTCATGTATTGAATAAGCCAGAAGTTAGCAATAACGAAGATGTTGGCGAAACTACTTATATCGGCAAGCTTGAACTAAGTAGCACACGGATAGCACCTACTTTACCACCACAAAAATTGGAACCAGCTTTAAAAGCTGAAAACTCTAATGGCTTAAATGCTGTAAATGCAGCCGCTAAGAGTATGCAGAGTGATGCGCCTAGTTGCAATACTTGTGGGCATATAACTATCCGTAGCGGAACTTGTTACAAATGCCTGAACTGTGGTAACAGCATGGGTTGTAGCTAGATAAAGCAATAGCTTATTACAAATTTAAAAGGTGTTATGGAAAGCAGTGAAATGTTTATGCCGTAACACCTTTTTAAATTTGTTTACCATAATTAAGAGAAAGAGTAGACTCATTAAGAGAGATGAGCATGGCGTAAGACTTCAGATTAGACTTAGATTTTGTATAAAAAAGGTTATTCGCTTATGAATAAAGGGTAATTCACTGTACTTTTTAAATTATATAAGGTCTATAAAACCCTATACAACTTCAATAAAACCCTACATGACTGACACAAAAGCATACAATAGGTCGATAAAATCACAGATAATTTCAATAAAATGGCACACAACTTCGATAAGATCTTATCAAACTTGAATAAAAATCTATCCATTTCCCATATTATCTTAAACAAACATACTGAATGAGTTAGTAACGACTAACAAAAACTGGGACGAAAACAACATGGTTCGGCTCTCATAAATGTATTTGCGACAAATAAAATTCAATCACTCACCTGGTAATTAGTAAGAGCTTCGTTTTTTGTTTGCCGATATGCCTATTTTTGCGACGTACCTTTTATTAGCTTTTCAAAAACAAATAATGAAATTAAAATTAACTAGGTCAATTGCTTTTTTAGATTTGGAGACTACAGGTATAAACATCACCAATGATAGAATTGTAGAAATAGCTATTGTAAAAATACAAGTGGATGGTAGTAAGCAATTAAAACGAAAGTTGTTGAATCCTACCATCCCCAT
>JANYEX010000078.1 GCA_025359725.1 Chitinophagaceae bacterium
ATCCTTTCTAGAGCTTTTTAAAGTCCGCAATTCCATTTTATCATGTGGTAAATTCATTTTATCGCGTAGTAAATCCTTTTTTCCTCATTTATCTACTTTTAGTAAACCAAATTTTATCCAAAACTTCCAAAAGCACGCTTTTAAGGTAATTATCACTCGCGACAATGGCATTGTCACGAGCAACTATCGATGTAAATCGAGGTATTCACTAGCAAAAAGCACTATTTTTGATTTTTTTAGTAAAGAATAGATTGGCTTATATTAAAGTTTAATCGCTCAAAAAGAGTAAAAAGTATCAATTTAAGCTCATGAAAGTACTTTTTTAGTGTTTTTTGGCTTATTTTTAAGAAAAATAGATTCTACTTAAAAAAATAATCTCTGTCCTTTTTCTACTCCCAGCATGGAATGGGAATTGAGAATCGCAAGATTGGTTACTTACTTGCGATTACAGCTCCTTCCGATTAACGAAAACAAGCACCCTTGAAGTGAAAGTTTTAAGGGCTCTTTTTATAACTCATAACTAATTTTTTCCCCCTATTTTTGCGGCGTGAACAAAACAACAACATTGCATCATAATTATCATACTTTACCAAACGGGTAAGCAATGGGTGTTTGTGTTGTGCAACATATTTATCAGGCTTACTACTTAAATGGTAAGCCTGTTTTTATTTAATAATGCGAATAATGAAAGCAAACGAGTCTGTAAGTGCCAAGTACGACAATGGTGGCAAACTGAAATTGGCGGTTCAAAAGAGTGGAAGACTGCATGATGACAGTATGAAACTGCTAAAAGAGTGTGGGATAGACATTAGCAATGGGGTTAATAAACTTAAAGCTGATGCCAACAATTATCCTTTGGAAGTATTCTTTTTGAGGGATGATGATATTCCGCAGTATGTAGAGGATGGTGTGGCTGATATTGGTTTTGTAGGTGAGAATGTGGTGTATGAAAAGAAGAAAAAGGTAGACGAGGTAGAGCGTTTGGGCTTTGGTAAATGTAGGCTGAGTATTGCCGTTGGCAGAAACGAGGAATATCCCGATGCGCAATACCTGCAAGGAAAAAAGATTGCAACTTCGTACCCTGTGATAGTGCAGGACTTTTTGGATAAGAACGGTATTAAAGCCGAGATACACGAGATTAGCGGTAGCGTAGAGATCGCACCAGGCATTGGACTGGCAGAAGCCATCTGCGATTTGGTAAGCAGTGGTTCTACCTTGTTTATGAATGGGCTGAAAGAGGTGGAAGTAATACTAAAATCGGAAGCAACGCTTATCAAGAATAAGAACTTGGGCGAGGCACAACAGCAACTATTGGACAAATTGATATTCAGAATACAGTCTGTGAAGAAGGCAAAGAACAGTAAATATGTGTTGTTAAATGCACCCAATAATAATCTGGATAAAATAATAGCTTTGTTGCCTGGTATGAAAAGCCCTAGTGTATTGCCGCTTGCCACTGCTGGATGGAGTAGCGTTCATACTGTGATAAAAGAAAGTGATTTCTGGGATATAATAGAACAACTAAAGGAACTAGGCGCACAAGGAATACTGGTAGTGCCAATTGAGAAAATGATTATTTAAAATAGATAGTAGATAATAGATATTAGTTATGAATTGCTGCATCTACTATCTACTATCTATTATCTCCTAACTATGGCTCATGCTTGAGAAAATCGATTTACGAAGCTTGTCAATTCCGCCAGTGGGTGGATGGAATATTATGCGCCCTACTTTTGACAATACAATACTACAACAAAAGGTAAAGGGAATTCTGGAAGATGTAAGACGACATGGCGATGCTGCTATTGCTAAATATACCACACAGTTTGATGGTGTTACGTTGACAGATATTGTTGTTTCTTCTGATGAAATTAATGAGGCAGAGAGTTTGTTGACGGATGAACTAAAGCAAGCCATACAAACTGCCGCCCATAATATCCGTGCTTTCCATCAGAAACAAATTACTAAACCAGAAGTGGTAGAGACCATGCCTGGCGTACAATGCTGGCGTAAGTCGGTAGGTATTGAAAAGGTAGGTTTATATATTCCTGGTGGTACAGCCCCGTTGTTTTCTACTATATTGATGTTGGGAATACCTGCACAGTTGGCAGGCTGCAAGGAAGTGGTACTTTGCTCGCCCCCTAACAAGGAAGGCAAGTTGCATCCAGCTATATTATATGCTGCATCGGTTGCGGGCATTACCAACGTATATAAAGTAGGCGGCGTACAAGCCATTGCAGCATTGGCTTACGGAACAGAAACCATTGCTAAGACGTATAAGATATTCGGGCCAGGTAATCAATACGTAACCTGTGCTAAGCAATTAATACAGCAAGAAGGTATTGCGATAGATATGCCCGCTGGACCAAGCGAAGTATGTGTATTGGCAGATGAAACCGCTAAACCACACTTTATAGCTGCCGATTTGTTGAGCCAGGCAGAACACGGGGTAGATAGTCAGGTAGTACTGGTTACTTGTGAGGATGGAGTAATAGAAGCAGTGATAGAAGAACTTAGCAAACAGGTAGAGCTATTGCCAAGAAAAGATATTGCACTAAAAGCATTAGAGAATAGCAAGGCGATAGTAGTTAAGAACATAGCGTTAGCTATTAATCTGGTAAATGAATACGCCGCAGAACACCTTATTATTAGTTGCCAATATGCGGCAGAGATAGGGGAAAAGATAATAAATGCAGGATCGATATTCTTGGGTAATTACTCGCCAGAGAGTGTAGGGGATTATGCTAGTGGTACAAATCACACCCTGCCTACTAACGGATTCGCAAGGGCTTATAGCGGCGTGAGTGTAGATAGTTTTGTAAAGAAGATAACCTTTCAACACCTAACTAAAAAAGGATTAATAAACATAGGGGATACCGTAATAGAAATGGCCACAGCCGAAGGCTTGGACGCACATGCCAATGCGGTGAGGGTGAGACTAGGTTAGTTATGGGATATGAGTCATAAGTGCTCAGTATTTATTAGAAAAGCCCCTGTAGAATTTACTACAGGGGCTATTTATTGATTGTTTGAAAATAAAATACCAAATACTCATAACTCATAGTTCACAACTCATAACTACTTCAAGTATTTCCCAATTTCATCGCTGTCGGGTTCTATCTTACTAGGAAAGTAAGCAAGTAGCTTACCATTTTCATCTAAAAGAAACTTATTAAAGTTCCAACCGATGGTTGCATCGAGTACCCCATTTTGATCCTTACTGGTCAACCATTTGTAGATGGGGGCAGTATCGTCTCCCTTTACACTAATCTTACTAGCCATCGGGAAGGTAACACCAAAACGAGCCTTGCAAAACTGTACAATATCATTGTCTGTACCTGGTTCTTGAGAGCCAAAGTTGTTTGCTGGGAAACCTACTATCACCAAATTTTCTTTATTGGCTTCGTATAGTTTCTCTAACCCTGCATATTGACGGGTAAACCCACATTGAGATGCCACATTAACCACCAATATCTTTTTGCCTTTGTATTTGGCAAAATCAATGGTGCCGCCATCAATACTTTTAACCTTAAACTGATGGATGCTGTGGATAGGTAGCAATGTAAACGCACTAAAAATGGCAATTGCCGTAACTGATAAAACGTATTTCATTTGTTTATTTTTTATTTGTAACAAAGTTGCTGTTAATAGGTTTACAATCGTTTACTAGTTTGATAAAAGGTTAGATAAATTTAATATTGGGCGATTGGGTTTATTGCTTGCAACATCTAAAACTATTAACCTAGTAGCTGTCATTTATTTTCACGGCTTGTAATACATATCTTGTTTTCTCTGTGATGAATTTACTCATAAGAAAAACAGGTCGGTACTTCAATAAATATTATTCTTGCTTTTATGCCATCATTACACAACAAATATTCCGTTTTTGTAATAGCACTTGCCTTTTCCTTGTTGGGTACACATGTCTATTCTCAAACTGTAGCTATCTACGCCTCGCCTAATGGTGCTAATACAGGAAACGGTGCAAGCTTTGCTAATCCAGTTTCTCTAAATGAGGCGGTAATTGTTGCTAAATCTTTTCCTAATGATACCTGTACTGTTTTATTGGAGGATGGTTTCTATACTCAATTAAAACTAGATAATACAAGTAGTCGATTAGCATCTGCACCAGTTATTTATAAAGCCATTAATCCTCATAAAGCAATCTTTCAACCATTGACGCTTATTAATTCTAGTAGTTTTCAGACAATACCAGATAGTATTAGAGGTAGGATTTTGGATGGTACTGCTAAAACAAAAGTGATGCAGTTGCCGCTTGCTTCTTTTAATTTAAAAAACATGGCTGTGTGGCCAAATGTGTTTGGTATTGCCAATCTTACATCCCCCAAGTTTTATAATAATGGAGTAGTTTTACCCATGTCTCGCTATCCAAAGGATAGCAACATGGCTATGAAAAAGGTATTAAATAATGGAGTAGGCGGTAAGCTTCCTGGGGCAACCTTTGTTTACAGAAATGATAGGTGTAAATATTGGTTGAAAGAGATAGCAGACGCAGGTTTGTTTCTTAGTGGGGCTTGGCGTGTACCGTGGGAGGTGGATGTAGTAAAGACGCAGGATATAGATACACTTGCCGATACTATTCAGCAGGTAGCAGGGGTAACAGGTGGCATTGGTGATAAATATACACGCCCCAAAGGCAATGGTAAAGAGCCTTATTGGGCAATAAACTTAGTAGAAGAGATTAGTACGCCTGGCGAATGGAGCATTAATTTCAGAACTAAAATGTTATATATATGGTTGCCTGATAGTGCCAATATTCAGGTAGCTAGCGATCCTGCTGCGTCTTCAATAAGTTTGGCTGGGGTTAGTAATACCTTCTTCAAAAATATAGCTATTGTTGGTGGTGCGGGAGATGGATTTACCCTAAATAACTGTAACAATATTACCATTGCGGGTTGCGATATATCCAATATCTCGGGCAATGGAGTCACCATTACTGGCGGTAGTAACTGTACTGTTTTGAGTAATGATATTCATTTTATTGGTGGTGCTGGTGTAAAGATTGCATCGGCAAACTATCTTCCAGACCAATTAAATGTTACGCTATCTAATCATCGGGTAGTTAATAACCACATTTATACTGTTGGTGTTGAGAAGCAGGTTTATTATCCTGCCGTTGATGTTTCTACTGCCATCGGCACTTATGTTGGCAATAATTTAATGAACGATGTGCCACAGATTTGTGTTTACTGGGGCGGCAATAGCAACACAGTTGAGTACAATGAGGCAGCTAATGTTGGCAACAAATATGGTGGTGCTGCTGCCTTTTACCGAACAGGAAACTTCGCCGACCGAGGCAATAAGGTTCGTTATAATTATGTACATGATAGTCCCTTTGGTGGCGGCATATCAGAAGATAATAACGGCACGGGTGATAGCATTTATTACAACATCATAGCCAATACACAACTAGGTTCTAATAACAACGGGGGCTATGCCGACGTGTTTTCTAACAATATTTATGTGAACAATGCGCCTGCACATTCTAGTGGTATCACCAAGGATACCTCTGCACAATATATAAAATACTATAAAAACTTACAGACTATATACAATAGCAGTGCGGCTTATAGGGCAGCATATCCTGATGTGGCGGCCATGTTAGATACAGTAAACAATGCGAACAAAGCATACACTTCTTTAGAATGGAACAGGTTTAATTGTAATGTTTTCATCAGCAATACACAATCTTTTGGGGGCATAAAAGATACCGCTTTCTTCAACACCAATGGTACCCAAAAGGCTAGTGCTACGTTAGCCAAAGCCGCTGCTTTTAAAACGTATGGCACGGTTGTTCATGATAACTGTAAGATAAATTGGCACTTAATAAGTCCTATACAACCCTTTAGTGTAGATAGTTTAAAAGCTGTTGCAGCCTTTGATAGAATCTGCGGAACAGACTGGCATATTAACAGACTTGGTTTATATAAAGACCAATACAGAACGAATATAGATAGTACGGTTACCCAAGGCATTAACCCGCAAATTACTTGGCAACAGGATAGCATCAGTGGTGATACCATTACCCTCAATGCCCTAATTGTCAACCCCAACATTGCCAATAGTATCTCTTCTGTGCAATACTTGCTGGATAGTTCGGTGATTACTCCATTAAGTGTCAAGACTAAATCTATCTCTTTCGATACGGTACTTTATTCTGCAGTTATAACGGGTGTTTCTGCTGGAAGCCATGCTGCTAGTCTAATTATTTACGATGCACCCAACTGGAAATACCAATCTAATCTGGATACTTTTACTATCGTTAAGCCATTGCCTGTACAGCTACTTAATTTTAAAGGCACTACTATAGATTGCAAAGCTCAACTTGTGTGGACTACCGCAGAAGAGATAGGAATAAAAGATTTTGAAGTTGAAAAAAGCTTCGATGGAATTAACTTCAATACTATTAAAAATATAATACCAAAAGGAAATACTTCTGGCAGTGGTAGGTACAACTGTATCATAGCACAACCAGAAGCTTTAGTGTATTATCGGTTAAAAATTACTGACCAGTTTGGCAAATCGACCTATAGCAATGTGGTTAGTGTAACTACTAAATGTGGATTAGATGATAACCTTATCCTCTATCCAAATCCTGTAGTTGATTGTATAAATTTAAAGTCTGTTGATAACGGGGAATACACAGTAAGAATTTTAAACTTTGCTGGAAAGCTAGTTTACAATAGGGTAGGAATTGCTGTTGTTGGAAATAAACTAACCCTAAACATTAGTTCTTTGCCTAATAACGCAACCTATTTTATAGAACTAACTGATAGATATGGTAATAAGCAGATGGATAAGTTCATAAAAGAGTAAGATAGTCTTAAAGCATAAGGTATAAGGGGTTAGGCATAAGGATTTTTTAACTTATGCCTTACCACTTATTACTTACTAATTACGACTTCTTCTTTAGGTCTATTTTGCGGAAGCTTCGTTGTCTTGTTTTATGGGTGATTATTATGCCAAATGGTTCATCTGACGCACCAGAAAAGAATTGGCATGACATAATATTTACTACGAAAATTAAGTTGATTGTCACGCTGAGCTTGCCGAAGCGCAAACGGGTTAAACTTATTATCCCGACTTCGACAGGCTCAGTCTGACAGGCTGATTTTCGATGTTTACCTTACACAGTTTATAAAGGATGCCTATGTAAAACATCTAATCAAAAACAAATAAGCCGTTTATAATTAGGCAGGAGGCTTCGGCAAAATAGACCGAAGGGTAAGCCTATTATAGGATTATCCGACAAATACATAACCTTTTTTTAGGACGAAACAGAGATGTTAACAACCTCTAATCACTAACCACTATAAACTACATTCTGCCTATTGGGTTGTTTTATCGGTAGATAAGTTTTGCTTTTAACACAGCCGCAATTTGAAATAGTGTTGCAATATTTATATTTGCAGCCATTCCGAACAGTGATATATTTTACGTTTTAAAGGGATGATACATGCCTTTGCAAAATAAAAACGCAATGGCGCATTAAAAGAAATTGAATGAATAAGATTTACTATTGTTTTCTTGCGTTACTTATTACTGTATCGGGCATCTCTCAAAATGCTGCTCTGCAATCTGAAGATAAAAGGGGTGTGGCTTCTCTTTCTGGTATTGTAACAGACGCTAAAGGCAAACCCCTAGAAGGCGCATCGGTTAGCATCATAGACCTTAAAAGAGGTGTGGCTACCGATGCGGCTGGGTACTATACTTTCAGTAATCTTCCTAGTGGCAAATATTTGGTAGAGGCTAAGTTGTTGGGTTATAAATCTATAAGCCAAGTAGTTGTTTTGAGTGATGGCGCACAGTTAAACTTTAAACTTCCCGAAAGCTTTGTGGATGAAGGTGAGGTGGTGGTTACTGGAGTATCTAAGGCTACCCAGATAAAGCGGAATCCTGTGCCTATTGTATCTGTTAGTCACGATTATCTTGTTACAAACCTTTCTACCAATGCAATAGATGCGTTGGTAAAGATTCCGGGTGTACGAGCCGTTACGACTGGTCCCAATGTTTCCAAGCCATTTATCAGGGGATTGGGGTACAATAGAATCCTTACTTTGTATGATGGTGTTCGTCAGGAAGGGCAGCAGTGGGGCGATGAGCATGGGATAGAAGTAGATCAGTATAGCGAGGAAAAGGTAGAAATAATAAAAGGCCCCGCTAGCTTAAGTTATGGTTCGGATGCGCTGGCGGGAGTGGTAAACATTATCCCTACCCAGCCCGCACCAGAAGGAAAAACAATTGGTGATGCGGTGGTAGATTACCAAAGTAACAATAAATACATTGGCGGGTCTGTGTTTATGAGCAAGACCAAGAATGGAATAGAGTGGCTAGGGCGTATCTCGCACAAGCAAGCAGTAGATTATCAGAATAAATATGACGGTAGGGTTTTTGGCACTGCGTTTAATGAAACAGACGGGGATGCTTCTGTTGGTATTCATCGTAATTGGGGCTTTTCACACTTGAATGTGGTGCTATATAATGACTTGCAAGAGATACCCGATGGTAGTAGAGATAGTGCCACTCATAGATTTACAAGACAGATAACGGAGGCAGATACGGTGCGCCAAATCGTTTCTGATGCTGACCTTAAAAGTTACGCAATCGAGAAACTGCATCAACATGTGCAACACTTTCGTGTTTATTGGAGCAACGATCTAATTGTAGGTAATGGTAATCACCTGTTGATTAATCTAGGCTATCAAAATAGTATTCGCCGCGAGTACAGTCACCCAGTATTAAATACAATTCCTGGGTTGTATCTTCAGCTTAATACTTTTAACTATGATGTAAAATATTCTTTCCGCGACTTTAATAATTGGAGTTTAACCACGGGCGTTAATGGAATGCAACAACACAATACGGTAACTAACGGCACAGAGTTTATCGTTCCTAACTATCACCAGTTTGATATTGGACCTTTTGTTACTGCCAAGAAATCGTATGGCAAACTGGATGTGGCTGGAGGTATTCGTTTTGATATTCGTTCTTTTAAAAATGATGAACTCTATTCTAAGACAAACCCAACCGATGGCTTCGATATGGCTGTGGCAGGCGTAGATACTGTTGGTGGCAAGCAGGTTTTCCCGAATTATAGTAAGACCTTCTCTGGCTTTTCTGGCAGTGCGGGGGCTACGTACAATTTCTCCAATCAGTTTTCGGTAAAAGCAAATGTTGGCAGAGGTTATCGTGCGCCGAACATAGCAGAAATTTCTGCCAATGGTGTGCATCCAGGTACTAATATTTATCAAATTGGTAATCCAGACTTCAAGCCTGAGTTTAGCTGGCAGGAGGATATAGGCTTTCTTTATTCGAGTAAGCAAGTTGTGGCAACACTCGATTTCTTTAATAACGACATAGGAAATTATATTTATAACCAGAAATTGACTAACCCCGATGGTTCTGACTTGGTACTGGTAAAAGGTAATCAGACCTTTCAGTTTGAGGCTGCGAGGGCACATTTATATGGTGGTGAGTTTAGTATAGACGTGCATCCTGTTAAGTCTGTTCACTTCGAAAATAGTATATCCTTGGTCTATGCCGATAACAAAGGCGTAGCTAGTAAACCAGTTTCTGATAGTGCAAAATACCTTCCGCAAATATCCCCTATACATGGTACATCTGAGTTGCGGTTAGATTTTACCAATAAGAATCTACACCTTATCAAAGGTTTTATAAAGGCACAGGTAGAAGTTTATGCCGCACAAAACAGGGCTTACCTAGCGTATAATACTGAAACCAAAACACCTGGCTACACACTTTTTAATGCTGGTGTGGGTGGAACATTTATTAATAAAACTAATAAGCCAATATGCAGTGTGTACCTAATGGGGAATAATCTGTTTGATATAGCTTATCAAGATCATTTAAGTAGGTTGAAATATTTCTATTCATACCCTAATCCTAAAACGGGTGTGGATGGTATTTACAATATGGGCAGAAATATTAGTTTGAAACTGGATGTGCCGTTTGATTGAGTGTATTCTAGTTAGAAATTAATTTGCTTTCAATTTCAGTGCTTTCTAGCACTTCTTATTCCTAACTCAACACAATGAGGTTTGCTACAAAAGCACCAATAAATCACCACATTGTCACAATAGCCACATAAGAAAGAGAAAGATAAGCAACGTTGCACTCATAGTTCACATAGATTTAAGCTTGCTAAATGTCTTTTTTTGTGTACTTATGTAAACTTACATCAAATACTATGTGCCTAATGTGCCTATGTGGTAATTTTTTAATTGTAGCATACCTGATTGTTAGTAATGCGAATCAAGGGTTGAAAATAGTGCAAGCAAGTACCTTTAGGTACGAAATATTGGTAGAACATTCATTGATAAAGAGCTAAAGTCCCTTTGGGGACGACATATTGGTTAAAAGAAGGCATTGATGAGCAATCCATTCCATAAACTTGAAGAATATATCGTACCTACGGTACTTTAAACTGCTCATTTGTTTGGTTGCTACCAATATATCGTACCTAAAGGTACTTTCAACCCTTTTCCCAGCTAGCGCGCGTGACTTTGGCTGCTAGTGCACGCCTGTGGCGTGTTCTGGTGCAAGGTGTTAGTTGTGTAGCTTTTAGTAATCTTTTTATGGTAGCGAATACCAGACCACAGGCGATGCGGTAGCTGCGAAGATGGTAGCGAGTTTGACGTTGACTAGCGGGTAATAATTGATTTAATGAACCCAATATTAGCTGATTTATTTTATTAAATAGGATTATCCCTTTAGTCAACGCATTCTTTACCTATTTTTACAGCGCGAAAATGGTTGCATAATTAATGATAAAAAAACTCCACTTATTTCTCTTACTCAACTTAGTTGCATTTGCAACGGTCTTTGCTTCTGGTGGCGACCCTCTCCTATCTTCAGAAGGTCACATGATTGTGCCTACGGTACTGTTCAAAAGATTTTATAGCTCTAATGGTTTGCCAGACGAAAGAATACGTTCCATCTTTCAGGATCATAATGGTTACCTATGGATTGGCACCATGAATGGTATCTGTCGCTATGATGGTTACAGCTTTAAAAACTTTTTTAAAACTAAAAACGACAACAGCATCTCTGGCAACTGGGCTTATACAATTACGGAGGATGCCTTACACAATATTTGGATTGGCACTAACGATGGCTTTAGTAAATTTGATCAGGATAAAGAAATTTTTGTAAATTATAAGATGCCTATTCGCGCTCAGACGCAACAACACAAGAGAGTTAATACCCTAGTTTTTGATAACAAGGGTATGCTATGGATTGGGGGGAAGATTGGGCTTTTGCAATACAACCCTACTACCAACAAGTTTAATCAATTTACCTCTGCCCCGCTCAATGTGAATGTCTCCAAAATAATTAAAGGTGATAATAACTACCTCTGGGTTGCTACAGACAAGGGGGTAGTGCATTACAATCTTTCTAGTGGGAAATACGATTTCTATAACTTGAATATAAAATCCAATGCTTACGGTGATAAGATTTGGAGTTTGCTAGAAGATAAACAAGACCTTTATATAGGTACTGGCACAAGTGGTTTGCTTAGATTGCCACACCTGTTAGGGGCTAACTACGGTGCGTTTGAATACCTCAATCAGTATAAAGGAGATAATGTCTCGTTGGATAATACGCAAGTATTTGATATATGCAAATCTGCTACCGGCGACCTTTGGTTGGGTACCGACAAAGGACTTGTAAAGTTGGAAAACCTAGGTAGAAGTGATGCCAAAATAAATTATCATCGCAATAGCAGCGTTAACGACAAAAGCGTTAGTAGCGATAGGGTGTATTGTGTTTTTATAGATAAAACAGATGTACTTTGGTGTGGCACGGAAGTAGGGTTGGATAAACTTCAATTATCATCGTTACCCTTTAATTATTACAGCTTTACAAACCTAAAAATTACAGATCAGGTAAGAGGAATTTATTCTTCTGATGGAAAAGATATATGGGTTGCTACCTACAAATCAGGTTTTTACAAATATAATACAGTAAACAATAACACCAACTCGTTTAACTTTCAGCAAGAGCACTCGTTTTACAATGGTACACGCTCGGTTATTTCTGCCAACGGAAAAACATTGATTGGCACTTTAGATGGTATTATTCAGGTTGATAAAGACGGCAGCAGCAATTATCAAAACTTGCTACAAGGTAATGCCGTTTTTGCAATGTATAAAGACTCAAAAAACAATATATGGGTAGGCTCTAACAATGGTTTATACAAGATTAAAACAAACGGCGGTATAGAAGATTACGCTACTAAGTTTGGTACTACAAAAAGCTTTGCCTCTTCTTTTGTAAGAACAATTTTCGAGGATCACAGTGGCAATATATGGGTCGGCTTTGAAAATGGCGGTGCCGCATATATAAGTAGTAAAACAGATGTGCCAATTGCAGTTACTGCTGGCGAAGGGAAAGAAGGCGTTTTTGGAAGTACCATTTACAGTATTGCCGAATATCCATTAAATACTATTTGGATTGGTTCGGAGAGCGGTCTTACGAAGTTGGTACTGCCAAACACAACGCTGAATAACTTTTCTGGTGTTAACTTTAAGAACTATTCTGTTCAGAATGGATTGCCAGACAAGTCTGTGAATGGAATATTAAGTGATGATGAAGGGCATTTATGGATAAGTAGCATAAAGGGGTTGGTTAAATTTGATATTAGGTCCGAGGTATTCCAAAATTACTTACCTGATATATATTTTAATCATAGCTGCTGCTATAAGCTAAGCAAACATCAGTTTTATTTCGGAACATCTGATGGATTTATCGAATTTAATCCTTCTGTAATAAAAGAAGACAAGTTTATTCCTGATGTTGCAATATCCGATGTAAAACTTTTTAACCAATCAATAAAGATTGACCAAGAAATTAATGGTGAAGTTATTTTAAATCAGTCATTAGCAGAAACAAAAAAACTAACATTCAGTTGCAAGAATAATGTATTCACCTTAGACTTTGCTGCTTTACATTTTGCCAATCCAGAGCAGAACAAATTTGCTTACAAAATGGATGGCTTTGATAAAGATTGGATTCAAACAACAGCACTAAGCCGTAGTGCCACCTATACAAATCTAGATGCTGGCACTTACACCTTTAAACTGAAAGCGGCTAACTACTTAGGAATCTGGAACGATACCCCTGTTGAACTTAAGATAACCATACTTCCGCCACCATGGAAAACTTGGTGGGCTTTTCTGATTTATTTTACAGTGTTCGTGGTATTCATTTATTACTTTACTATCTATGTTTTAGACCAGATAAAGCAAAAGCATCAATTGCGTTATGAGCTACTAGAAAAGGCGCAATTGAAGAATCTTGATGCACTGAAAACTCAATTCTTTACAGATATTTCGCATGAGTTCAGAACACCTCTATCTCTGATATTAGGCCCTTCTGAAGAAATGCTTGCTAAGGAAAATATTGATAAGGATACCAAACACAAAGCGCAACTGATATATAGGAACAGTAAAAAGTTATTGTATCTGATAGATGAATTAATGACATTCCAGAAGCTTGATCAGGGTAAATTGCAACTGAAACCACAACCCTTGGAGATGCTTTCTTTTGTTCAGGATATATACCAAAACTTCTTGCAACTTGCAGAGAAAAAAGCAATTCATTTTACAATCACTTCTGATAGAGAATCTTACAATCTAAACTTAGATTCTGGTAAAATGGAAATGGTTCTTAATAATCTTCTTTTCAATGCTTTTAAATACGTTCCAAACGAGGGTACAATTACTATTAATCTGAAGGTATCAGACATTAAAGAATTGCCATCTGTACCACAAAACTACAATAGGACTTGGTTACAAGTATCTGTTGAAGATAATGGGAAAGGTATTACCGCTGATGATTTCAATCACATGTTCGAACGCTATTTCCAAAGCAATAATGCAATTAAAGGTACGGGTGTAGGCTTATCCCTAACAAAAAGTTTAGTTGAGTTGCATGGGGGTATTATTACTGCAAAGAGTGACCCGGGTATTAAAACAAGCTTTTCGTTTTATCTGCCTTACGATAATGAAGAAACATTTATACAACCAATTGCGTCCTCACAACAAGAAAGAAATTTTGTATTTAGCTATGATGTAAACGATTTGGTTGAGGATAGCATTCTGACAAAAGATGAACATCTAAATAGAACCAAGACAAAGGATTCTTTGCTGTTAGTTGATGATAATGTAGAGGTATTAGATTATTTAGAAATAGTCTTCCAAAGCCAATATAACATTGCCCGCGCAGAGAATGGAGTTCTTGCTTTAGAATACCTTAAAAATCATGAACCTACCCTGATTATCAGTGATGTAATGATGCCTGAAATGGATGGGGTAACTCTTTGCAAGAAAATTAAAACTAATGTCCTTACGAGCCATATTCCAATTATATTACTTACTGCTAAGGCTACTGTAGAGAATACATTGGAAGGGCTTCATATTGGAGCTAATGATTATGTGCCCAAGCCCTTTCATCCAAATGTATTGAAGGCTAAGGTTCGCAACTTTATAGAGACTAGAAGACGGCTAATTGAAAAGTTTGAACAGACAGAAGGCGGTGTGGTAGTGCCGAAGAACATAACCCATAATCCACTCGATGAAGAGTTTATGTACAACGTTCTTGAAGCAATCAATAAGAACCTTGACAATGAAGAGTTTAGTGTAGAAGAATTGGGTAGCATGGTTGCTATGAGTAGGAGTAATCTTTTCCGTAAATTAAAAGCAATCACCGGGCAAACGCCTGTTGAATTTCTATATTTTATCAGGATGAATAAAGCAATGCAGTTATTGCTTCAAAGAAAACATAGTGTATCTCAAATATCTTTTGAGGTTGGTTTTAAAAGTCCTTCCTCTTTCACAAAATCTTTCAAAAAACAATTTGGAAAGTCACCTACCGAATACCTCAATGATGCAATTACAAAGCAAAGAGAAGAGGATGAGGCAGAATAAGTTTGGAATATAAAAGGTCTGTTTGGTATGTATAGTTTTTCTGAACAAATAAAAATGACAGGAAATACTCTCTTAAAATACCTCGCCTAGGTTTACAAAAAAACCTTTAGACCCATTCTCGCCAAAGCCATAATCTACGCAAAGATTAGCCCCAGAAAACTTGTTTAGCTTAAGGCGAAGCCCTAAGCCATACCCTGGTGCTATACTGCTAAATTGTTGGGATATCTCACCAGAAAATCTTTCCGCATTTGCAAACACCACACCACCTAAGAGTCCATTTCGGGAGATTCTATAACGGTATTCTGTCTCAAAATAATACATATTATCTCCCCTAAATCGCCCTTGTATATACCCCCTGCCTGAATTGTATTGATCATCCCATCCCGTACTTGGCAATAGCAAATAGGGTGGCGTTCCGCTAACTGTTATCCAATTTAAACTCCAGAAAGCTAATACATTGTGTGAGTTTTTTGGATAGGTTACGTACTTGCGCAAATCAATTATTAAAGATTGCCAATTCGATTGACTACCCAAGAATTTAAAGTTTGGACGAAACACAACGTCTGCAAACATCCCATTATCTGGATTCAACTGATTAAGGCGATTATCATACAAACCTTTTAATGCAATACCAGACGCAATTTCTTTAGTGCCTAATGTTCTACCAAAACGTACTGTTTCTCTTTTACCTATCGAATCGAGTGCTTTTATATTCCAGAACTCATCCAAATAAAATCCTGCACCAACAAAAAAGGTCTTGTTAATCGCTTTTAATATTGTTTCGTGCAACTTTAAGCCTGAGAAGTTTATCGTCAACCCTTTATTGGGATCCGTCCTTCCACCCAAACCGTAAATGTCTGAGGGGTATTGTATAAACCTATTATCCGAAATAATATTAAACTTATTATCCTTTGTCCAGATGTCTGCTTGCAACGGAATAATAGATTGTCTATACTGCGAATAGGTAAAACTTGTGGTAATACTAGAGAGTTTTGTGGTGGGATTCTTATCGGTTTTATAAGCCAAATTAGCACTTACTATTCCTGCAAAAGCCGTTTGTAATGTATATCCTATAGCAGGAACAAATGAAAAATGATATTTAGCAGTATCTATCTGATGATTACCAGTATCGATCTTATTCTTCTTAGATAATCCTTTGAATACATCCCCCAAATCTCGCTCTTTCACCACGGAATGCTTAGTGGCTTCTATTGATTTATTATTCTTATTCCCTCCAACCGAATCTATTTGCGCATGGAGGTTGCTTGAAACAATCCCAACACTCAACAATAAAATAAGCGACCTTAAAATCATCAATAACGTTTATTTATCTAAATGAGACATACAAGGTAGGCTTTTGTTGCCTGAATAAATAAATATATGGCAAATAATATCGGTGTTCAGGCATTATTTGTAGGGATACTAACATTCGATAGCCAAACTTAACTACAAAACAAAAGCGGCTTAACCACCTAAGGCAAGCCGCTTTCTATTTAAATAAACCTCTTTTTATTATTCAACAACAAGCTTTTGAGTACATACTGTTTGTTTTGAACAGTTAATAACCTTTAACACGTAAACCCCAGTTGATGTTCCTTTTGGCAAATCAACTTTTAATAGTTGGTTACCATAAGCATTATTTCCTACAATAGTTCTACCCTTAGCATCCGTTACAGTAACAGAATATTTATCGGAAGTACCATTGCTTATTTTAACTTGGAAAGTTTTTCCTACCGCTGGGTTAGGATATATGGTTACACTTTCCTTACCCACAACTTCTGTTGGCAAAACCTTAGATTGATACAAAAGATTTGCACTGGCTAAATCTGATGCATTATAAACGCCACTCTCTGTTTTTACTGGTGAAGTAACTTGCAATGTACTAATATCTACCTTAAAATAGCTTTGGGTATAAACAGCACTACTAATAACTAAGTCACCATCTTGGTTAACCGCCGCACCGTTTGTTGTAAAACCTTCTGGTAAACCTTTGATAGTACCAACATAATCAGCTACTAAGGTTTGTGTATTTACCTTATAAACATTACTGTGCATGTTTACCAAATACAAATTACCAAATGCATCACCAACCATATCCCCACCCCAACTAGTAATTGAGTTATGGATAGAGTTGCTACCATTGTTTGCACCATCAATTAATCTACCCAAGTCTGTAACAACAGGGCGGCTATCGGTGGTAAAACGGATAAGATGCTCCGCATCATTAGTTAGTGCATAACCAGCACCATCAGCACCAAAACTCATACGTGTGATAATGTTAGCTTCGCTTTTAAACTTGTCGCCAGTGTTAAAAACTGCATCTTCATTACTTACTACTGTAAGGTTATTCTCGTTTAAATCAACGTAATTTAAGGTATTACCACGCATGTTGGTGTAATAAAGCCTGTTGTTTTTTGCGTCGTAAGCAGCAGCGGCAACGGCGGAAACAGCAGGTTCAAGTCTAGGGGTTGCATTTCTGTTTAGGGATGACTGGTAACTGATTGTTTGTTTTACAGAAGGAGAATAAATGGTAGATTTCAAAGAGCCATCAACACTGTTGATTTCCCTGAAAGCATTCCAGTTTACATTTCCTTTTACGTCGCCTGTAATAGCGAAAATCTTTGCACTTTGCGCCGATCCAGTTAATGAAAGTGCTATTAAAGCACTGAGGGGTAAAAATACTTTTTTCATAATTTGACAATTTAAATTTAGCATGGTAAAAATAAGGTGCTTTTGTTAAAAGAATTTAAAATAGATTTTAAAATTTCAGAATTTAACATTAAAAATACTTACCAAGTGATAATGTGTTTAAATTTCCAAAAATCGCTAGGAAGAATTGGGAATCGTGAGGAAGGATAATCACAAGTAAGCAAACAAACTAGCGACTTCCGATTTACGTCCTACCGAATGGTTCATCTGGCGCACCAGAAAAAAACTAGATTCACATGATGTACACTACGAAAATCAACAAAACAACGACGCTTCTTCAAAATAGACCGAAGCGTAGATGTATTTTGCCGAAGACGCGTAGCCTTATTTCCTAATTCTTGACTTACGACTTACGACTTATGACTTTTTTTTGGGGTCTATTTTGCCGAAGCCTCCTACCTTATTATAAACGGTTTATTTGTTTTTGATTAGATATTTTACATAGACATCCTTTATAAACTGTGTGAGATAAACATCGAAAATCAGCCTGTCAGACTGAGCTTGTCGAAGTCGGGATAATAAGTTTAACACGTTTGCGCTTCGGCAAGCTCAGCGTGACAATCAACTTAATTTTCGTAGTAAACATTACGTCTTGCCGATTCTTTTCTGGTACGCCAGATGAACCATTTGGCATAATAACCGTCCATAAAATAAGGCTACGCGTCTTCGGCATAATAGGCGGAAGCCTCCTTTGCCTCAGACCATGCCTTGTTTGCCTCAGACCATGCCTTGTTTGCCTCAGGCGATGCCTCCTTTGCCTCAGACCATGCCTCGTTTGCGTCAGACCAGGCCTCGTTTGTCTCGGACCATGCCTCCTGCTATTTTGGCGACTCTTTGGCATAATAGACCGAAAAAGAAAGCCGTAAGGAGTAAGGCGTTAGAGTACAAGAATCAGCTTAGTAATAAGGCAACTAAGCTTCGGCATAATAGACCGAAGACAAGGTTTATTAAAATGAGTACTGGTTAGTGTAGTAGCAATAGCGGATGGCTCACTAGGAATGTTCCGCAAAGTAGATTGAATGCTGGGTAAGCCTTTGGGAGTCTTCCGCTACTTATTCTTAGATATAAAGCAACTTTTATCTATCAAAGCTTTATTAAAGACCAGCCGATATAGGGAGTAATGAACTAGCACAGAGCCTTCTATCTATTTTGCGCAAGAGTTGGTGTGGAATAGAAAATGCAAAGTGCCGCCACCAGTAGATAGTAATTACACTTTGCAACCTTTACAGGGTTTTAAACCCTGCGAAAAATTTTTATGCACCCTTCAAGAGTTGAGAGTCTTTTGGGGAAGATATACTGGTGGCAATATCCAAAAGCAGTATAGGTTCCTATTTCTTTAAAAAATTACAATGACCCATTTATCAATCAAGATGTCGTCCTCAAATGGACTTTATAATGACTTTTACTTGATATTTCTATCAATATATCGTGCCTAAAGGCACTTGTCTATCGCACATCCAGCTCTTGATACGAATAAATCGCATGGGCATGGTTTCAAATATATTTCAGTTTAAAAAAATAGCTAACGCCAAGAAAATTAATCAAAAAAAGTGTATCTTTTGAAAGTATTGCAAACCAGAAAGTGAGAAGTATATGTAGGAAATTATAGAAATAAATCCTCCCAACGAAGTCCTTATCTATTTGCATTATGCCACAAAAGCTACTTGATACATTACTTATATTTTCATCCAAAACATCGATTTTTAAATCATAGCTATCTGCATGCTAAATATCCTCATCGGAGGGGTTAGATTGCTTTCTTACATAAGAAATAGGTATAAAAAAAAAGAAAAAGCAGTGGGATTTTATTAAAACCCATTTTGACAAGTAAGTTTTCAACATGAATGGCTTTCTTTTTCAAGGACTAGGTAATATCTGATACCCTTTTTTTGCAAAAATGAAACTTAAACAAAATGAGTTTATAACTGAAAATACCAACGCTGTCGAGTATTCCTATCATCTAAATTAGTTAATTTTAATAAGATTATTTATATTTTGTAATAAAATTTGAGACTAACTATATTTTTCTACCCTTTTTCCAATTTGGCTTTTATTAACATACATAATTAAATTATAATTTGGTAACATTAAGTTAACATTGGAATTATACTTTTGCGGCTCATCAAATAACGTTTAATAAATGAAAAAGAATTTAATTCTTGTATTGCAACTAATTCTTGCAATATTCATTTCAGTTTCAAGTTTTGCGCAAGAGACCACAGCTTCTTTGAGTGGTCAGGTTAAAGACAGTAAAGGTGCTTTAATTAGTGGTGTTACAGTGGTAGTAAAACACATTCCTACGGGTGCTACTACATCTACCCAAACAAACAACAAGGGTAGCTATTATGTTTCTAACTTACAATCTGGTGGTCCTTATGATGTAACTTTTAGCCATGTTGGCTTAAAGACTGAAGAAAAAAGTGATTACAACCTTTCTCTAGGTTCTAATTCCTTAAACATGCGTTTAGTAGAAAGCACTGCTACACTAAACGAAGTAGTTGTGAAAAGCAAAAGCGGTGGATTGAGAACAGGTGCTGGTATTCAGATTGGTCAAAACCAAATTAAGAATATGCCTGCCATTAGCAGAAACCTGCAAGACATCACACGTTTGACTCCTCAAAGTAATAACAACTCATTTGGTGGTACAAACTTCCGTTACAACAACGTAACTGTAGATGGTGCTATCAATAACGATGCGATAGGTTTTAGTCCATCAATTGGTGGTCAAACAGCTGTTTCTGGTCAGCCAGGAAGTAGCACTCGTACTGCACCATTTTCTTTGGATGCGATACAAGATGTACAAGTTTACCTCACTCCTTACGATGTAAAGATTGGTAACTTCTTGGGTGGTAGCGTAAATGCTGTTACTCGTGGTGGTACAAATACATTTGCGGGATCTATTTATGGATACGGTTCTGGTTGGCAATTGATTGGTCCAAACAATATCCCAACAGCTGTTGGTGGTGATAAAAGTTCTGAACCTGTACAATTCTCTAATGCACAAACAGGTTTCCGTTTAGGTTTTCCTATCATCAAGGACAAATTATTCTTCTTTACTAACGAAGAAATTACCCGTCGTGTTGACCCTGTAGTTGGTGGTGCTGGTACTGTTCCAGGTTTAATTACTTTGGCACAGGCACAAGCAATATCTAACCTAATGGATAGTCTTGCAGGTAAAGGAAGTGCTGGTGCTTATGGCAACACAACCAAATATTCTAACTCTAATAAATATTTCAATCGTTTAGATTGGGTTATTAATAGCAGTAACAAATTGTCTATCAGAAATAACACGGTTACTTCTGAAGCAACATCATTAGAGCGTGATAACAAAACTTTCCGTTTTGGTGGTGTTGATTACAAACAAACAAATAACCATACCTCTACAGTAGCTGAGTTGAAAACCAAGTTCTCCAACTCAGTTTCTAACAGTGCTATTGTAGGATATTCAGTTATTAATGATTCTAGAAACCCACTTTCTAACCCTTCAATACCACAACTTGAAATTGCTGCTTCAAATGGCGGTACTATCTTCTTGGGTACTGACCGTGAGGGTTCTATATTCAAAATGAAACAAAAGACCTTTGAGTTTACAGATAATGTTACTATTTCTAAAGGAAACAATACCATTACCCTAGGTACACATAATGAGTTATACGACATTACTTATGGTTTTGTGAATGCTTGGAATGGTCGTGTTGCTTAC
>JANYEX010000091.1 GCA_025359725.1 Chitinophagaceae bacterium
TATTGAACTGAACGGTTCTGGTGGCAGATATGGATTTGACGAAATGGATATTCACAATGTATTGATTGATTTAAAATTTAGTCCTTATAAGTATTTACCCTTTGAAAGGCAATTGAAAAAGGTAGATATTTTTGGCTCTTACAATACAATTTACGTGAGGGATATTGACTTTGTAAGAGACAGAATTATGAAAGCAGATAGAATTGAGATACTATCCAATTTATTTTGATAAGTTACATAAATCAAACTGTAGGATTATTTTAAAGAAGCCAAATAATGAAAAAAATACTCATTATTTCCCCTCACTTTCCTCCAACAAATGCTGCCGATATGCATAGGGTGAGGCAAAGTGTTTGGTATTTTGAAGAATCTGGATGGAAGCCCACGGTAGTATGTGTTGATGAAAAGTATGTGGAAGGGGTAAAAGAGCCATTACTGCTTAATTCGTTGCCAAAAGGATTGCAAACAATTAAGGTAAAGGCATTTTCTTCAAAGTGGACGAGAAAGATTGGGCTGGGAGCATTGGCATTACGGTCGTTTTACTTTTATTTCAAAGAGGTAAATAATATCTTAAAAAAGGAATCCTTCAATCTTGTTTATTTTTCTACTACCCAGTTCCCAGTGTTGATTTTGGGCAGATATTGGAAGTGGCGGTTTAACATTCCTTACGTAATAGATATGCAGGATCCATGGCATTCTACTTATTATTTGGATAAGCCTAAAAACGAACAACCTCCTAAATATTGGTTTTCTTATAACCTGAATAAATGGCTAGAACCCATAGCAATGAAGGGTTGCGATGGATTGATAAGTGTATCGGAGGCTTACCTTACTCAATTGAAACAACGATATAGTGAGTTATTGAATAAGCCAAGTAGTGTAATTACTTTTGGTGCTTTTGAAAAAGACATTGAAATAGCCAAAAATCTACATCCTGACAATAGTTTTTTTAACAATGATTTAGCCAAGTATATTGTTTATGTAGGAAGAGGTGGGTTTGATATGCAGCCTGCCTTATCCCTTTTTTTTCGAGCCTTTAAAATGGGGCTAAAAATACATCCTACAATTTTTGAGAACTATAATTTTTTATTCGTGGGTACTAGCTATGCACCATGCGGCAAAGGGACAAAAACAATAGAACCTATTGCATTAAAACTAGGAATTAAGGATTATGTAACTGAATTTACAGATAGAGTACCCTATTATGAAGGGCTTGCTTTATTACAAAAAGCAGCATTGTTATTCATTCCAGGGTCAGATGACCCTGCTTATACAGCATCTAAATTATACCCTTATATACTTAGCCAAAAGCCAATAATGGGCATTTTTCATCCAGCAAGTAGTGCCATAAAGGTTTTAGAAGAAACGAACGCTGGTTCGGTTTGTAATTTGAATGATACGACTGAGGCAGTTTATGAAAAACTTTTAACCTTAATAGAAGGTATAGAAAAAAACAAATGCCCCCACAAAACTGATTGGGCAATATTTGAAAAATATACTGCAAAAGAAATGACAAAGAAACAAGTTGAATTATTTAATAGGGTAGTAAAGGAATGATAAAGAAGATAGCCATAGTTACTACCCATCCAATACAATATTATGCACCCTTGTTCAAGTTGCTTGCACAAAAAATTGACTTGAAAGTGTTTTATACTTGGGGAAGAGAATCTGTAGAGAAGTATGACCCTGGTTTTGGAAAAAACGTTCAATGGGATGTGCCATTGCTAGATGGTTATCATTATAAATATGTGGAAAATACCTCAAAAGCGCCTGGAAGCCATAGTTTTAAAGGAATAAAAAACCCCGCTATAATAAAAGAAATACTTGAATATAACCCTAATGCTATAATGGTTATTGGATGGGGGTATAATAGCCATTTAAAAGTGCTAAGATATTTTAAAGGAAAAATTCCCATTTACTTTAGGGGTGATTCAACATTACTTGATAATAAACAAAGTATTTTAGGACGAATCAAAAATATTGCGAGAAAGTTTTTCCTAGTTTGGATTTATAGTCATGTTGACAAAGTTTTTTATGTAGGTTCAACATCAAAGGCTTATTTCAAATGGGCTTTAATTAAAGAATCTCAGTTAGTATTCTCGCCCCATTCTATTGATAATAAACGATATAGTATCGATTACAGCGATAAAGCAAATGAACTAAGAGAATCACTTGCAATTCCTGCAACCGACAGAATAATATTATTTGCAGGCAAGTTTGAAAGTAAAAAAAATCCATCATTACTTTTAGATTCGTTTATTGAAGCATCCACCGAAAATCTTCGTTTAATTTTTATAGGAAATGGTAACGAGGAAAATATTCTGAAAAATAGAGCAAGGGTATCAACTAAAAATAGATATATACATTTCATTAATTTTCAAAACCAATCATTAATGCCAACGTGGTATCAGTTGGCAGATGTGTTTTGTCTTCCCTCAAAAGGACCAGGGGAAACTTGGGGATTAGCAATAAATGAAGCAATGGCAAGTAGTAAGGCAATCATTGTGAGTGATAAAGTGGGTTGTGCAAAAGATTTAGTTATGAGTGGAATAAATGGATGGATATTTAAGAGTAGAAATAAGCAAGAGTTACAATCGCTTATTCAAAACCTTCCAGCAAAAGAAATCTTAGGAAATATGGGAAGAGAAAGTAAAAAGATTATTGAGGATTGGAGCTTAGAGAATACAGCAAATTGCATTATAAAAGATTGGAAAAGTAGAATATGAAAAGTGTAAAGTATTTACCTCTCTTCCTCCCTTTAATACTCTCTTATTTTTTAGCACCCACTCCTATCATTTCATACATGACTGCTTGGATGGGTAGCTTTCTGCTTTTTTATCTTTCCCTAACAGGGTTTATTGCTCCTTTGCCAGATGATTTGCCATTTGCTGGGCAAATGATGCGACCTATAATTATCATTCAATTAATTTTTTGTGGGTTTAATTTCTGTAGTTCTATATTCTATTTCTTGGATACTCTAGGAATGCAAGATTGGGTATGGAGGCCTAATTATTATGTAGATATGCGGAAAGTAGATAAAATTGCTGGTGCCCAACGGTATTACCTTCTAGGACATATTTCTCTTCTTTTAGGAATGTACAGTAGAAGTATTGACAAAATAAAGCTAAAATACAGGTTGCGAGAGGATATAGATTGGAGTGTTTTTTTACTTTTTTTTACTTTTTTTGCGGTAATTATATCCTTTGTTACAGGATTTATTTCTGGGTTTAGCCAAATCTCAGAACAATTTCGGAATTTAAGTTTCTTGAGTGGCACTTACTCAATGTGTTATGCTATAGTAAGTAAAAGTAGAAATCTAATATTCTATGCTTCCTTGTTTTATGCGTACAATTTCGTTCAAACATTAGTTTCAGGTTTTAAGGAACCAATTATTATTAGTTTTTTGCTCGTGTGCATTTTTATGTACCCGTACTATAAAAAGCTTGTATTAATCTTTGCTATTCCAGTTATCTATGTCTGCTTTTTTATTGTACCTGCTTATGTTTCTGCTTTTAGAGGATTAGCTAATGCTGAGGATCAGAACTTAATTATAACAGATGTTAGAAATCAGGCATTAAATTCAGCATTAGAAAATAAAGAGAGTAACTGGGAGTTCTTAACTGGTAGATTATCTGAAATTGGCATGTTTACGCAATACATCGAGTCATCCCCTAGACTTATTCCTTATTATGGAACAACACTCGTTGAACAAGCACTTATTGTATTGATTCCTCGTATTGCATGGAAGGACAAACCAATAACAGAAACGATGGTGATGCAAAGGGTTTACGATGCGCGTGTAGTAAGTAATATAGCT
>JANYEX010000100.1 GCA_025359725.1 Chitinophagaceae bacterium
CGGTACTGAAACCAAGGAAGGTGCTGCCATTCCCGTTCTGGAAGTTCATCATATATCCTAAATCGAACCTTTCAACCAAATAAAAGATAGGCTTGTAGGAAACAGTTATTTCTATTCGGTTAAGTTGCTCTTCTAAAGTAACCCATTAATCTCCCAATCTGTTCGTAAGGGCAGGAAATGTTGCAAAACCGCTGACATATCCATAAGCAAATCTCTGTATTATCACACTAAATTTAGAATAACCGTAATTATTTAGGGTAACTTGTTTAAACTTTTATTTTCCTTATAAAGATTGCTGTAATACGCAACCAAAGCACACTCCATCAATTTCTTGTTAGCTTTTCATACCTGATGATAATTCCTTTAAGAGCATCCATCCAAGCATTTGATTGCTCCACTTGATACCTGTTCTCCTTACAGAGGTTTTTATCAAAATAGGTATATTCCATAGTATCCTTCTTAGTGTTCCTCGCATTTGCTTTTACATCCAATTCAATCCCCTGTTCCATATATTTTTTTTAAAACTCTCTATATTCTATGATTTAAACTCATAAATAAAGCCAAGAAACCTTCCTTAATCCTGAAACCTAGGAATTATACAACTTTTATATGCAATTGCATAACAAATCCCCTTCCAACTACCGCCACCTTTACATCGTAATAGTTAAGTTACAAGAAACATCACTTAATGTAGAATTCATGAAAAGCGAATTAGAGCTCAATCAGGGTATTCTTTCTATCACAATGACAATAAAAGAAAAGTATCCCGAATTATCGAAGTATATAAGCGAGATGCCCGTTAAAACTGGTGAAGCTACAGACAAAGAAACAGATATTAAGAACCTTATGGAGTATTATGAGTCTTTGGATACGTTGTTAAAAAATTATATTCCTGATTATAAAAGTGTACCTACTACAACAGAAGAAATCAGTACTTTCTAACATAAATAAAAGACAAACAAAATGATTATAGCAAAAAACATTGGTAGCTGGATGAATCATTCAATTGCCTATATAATGGAATTTACTGCAGGTTTAATTACAACAATAACAGTTCAATCTAAATCTAGTGAGGCGATTATTAAATTGGGAACCGTAACAAATGAGTCACTTTCTTTTTTCAAGGAACGGCATATTCAAGCAGAATACTATAAGAAACTGGAGGAGTCAATAAAGGATTGCAAAGAGGTAATATAATTTGGTCCAACTTATGCCAAAGTAAAACTTTATAATACGTTAAGAACAGACAAGCGATTTGCAAAAACAAAGATTGGAGTTACCCAAGCAGAGGATATGACAAAAGCAGAGAAGCAAGAATTTGTATCTAATCACTTTTCAAAAGAACGCATATTAAATTCAGCATTATAAAAATTAATAAAATGAAAAAAATAAATTGTATTGGCATTTGGATGGATCATTCCTCTGCCAACTTAATGGAATTTACTACTGACCCGATTGAAACAAAAACAATTGATTCCCCTTTTACCCATCAGGAAAAAGAAGATGGATTGGTAAAAAGTTAAAGCCTAATGCACAACAAAGAGCAACACGAACAAAAAGCTCTTTATAAGCAGTTGGAGGGAGTAATAAAGGGTTGTACCGATGTTGTCCTCTTTGGACCAACGGACGCAAAGGTGGAATTGTATAATATTTTAAAGGCTGATCATCGTTTTGATCATATCAAAGTGGAAGTAGCAGAAGCCGATAAGATGACAGAAAATCAACAACACGCCTTTGTGAAGAAACATTTTTTTCGTAAAAATTAAACAAAAAATAAGATTTTGACTGGTTATCTAAAAGACGTATTCACTAATACTGGCAATATTTCTCTTTTTACTGGAAGGTTCTTCAAAGCTGTTTTCAAGCAACCTTTCGAGCTAAAAGAGTTTGCAAAGCAGTGCTATTTACTTGGGTACAAGGCTCTTCCGCTTGTGGGAATAACCGGTTTTATCATGGGTCTGGTACTCACTTTACAATCGAGACCAACATTGGTAACGTTTGGCGCAGAAGCTTGGTTGCCAGGCATGGTTGCGCTATCACTCATAAAAGAAGTAGCCCCAATCATTACTGCATTAATTTGTGCTGGCAAGATTTCATCGGGGATAGGGGCGGAATTAGGAAGCATGAAAGTGACAGAACAGATAGATGCAATGGAAGTTTCGGCAATCAATCCCTTCAAATATTTAGTGGTTACGAGGATACTTGCCACCACTTTGATGGTTCCTTTACTGGTTGTGTTTGCAGATTGTATTGGCGTTTTTGGTGGATATGTTGGCATGAATATTCATAGTGACATAAATGTGTTTCGATATCTAAATAAAATTTTAGAATCACTTACTTTTCTTGATATAATGCCTGCCACTATTAAGACAATCTTTTTTGGCTTTTTTATAGGGATGATTGGTTGCTACAAAGGTTTTACAGCTGCCAATGGAACTGAAAGCGTTGGTAAAGCCGCAAATTCAGCAGTTGTAGCTGCGTCATTAACCATTTTTATAATTGATATGATGGCTGTTCAATTAACCGATATTCTTTTTAAACCATGATACTGCAAGAATTAAAAATATCAGATACTCCCACAAATCAATTTGTAATAGATATAAATGGATTATGGAAATTATTTGGGAAGGATAACGAGGTATTAAAAGGTGTTACACTACAAGTGAAAACAGGCGAGAATTTGGTTATGCTTGGCAAATCTGGCTCTGGCAAATCAATTACTATAAAGTGTTTGGTTGGTTTGCTACTTGCAGATAAAGGTTCATTGAAAGTTTTTGATACGGATATTACCCAACTAGATTATACCCAATTGAACAAGATAAGGTTACGAATTGGGTTCTTGTTTCAAAATTCTGCTTTATACGATTCTATGACAGTAAGGCAAAACTTAGAATTTCCTTTAAAGAGACATTCAAAAAAGCTAACTGACACCGAAGTGAACAGTGCTGTTTCTGAAGCTTTGGATAGTGTTGGCCTTCTGGAGGCGATTGATAAAATGCCTTCAGAATTATCTGGTGGGATGCGGAAAAGAGTTGGTTTGGCACGAACACTTATCCTAAAACCAGAGATTATCTTGTATGATGAACCAACAACTGGATTGGATCCAATCACTTCGAGGGAAATAAGTGAGTTGATTTTATCAATTCAACAAAAAAACAAAACAACTTCTATCATCATTACCCATGATATGGCTTGTGCAAAGCTTACTGGCGATAGGATTGTGATGTTGAGGGATGGGGTGATTTATTTGGAGGGTACTTATGCAGAATTGGAGCAAAACAAGGATGAATGGGTACGTTCTTTTTTTGAATAAGTATCATTTTACTAGATTTTCTTGATGAAGAAAATGAAATACTTGATCAGGAAAATAGAGGTTCTAATGATGGAAGTACTCATTTTACCATCGGTATAATAATAAAAATATAAAAAATGAATAAGGAATCTGGGTTTGTTTGGAAGCTAGGGATGTTTGTAATAATTGGTGTGGTACTCTTTGTGCTTACCATCTACTTTGTAGGAATGCAGAAAAACCTCTTTAGCCGAACGTTTACGTTGCACGTTCAATTTAAAAACGTAAGTGGTCTTAAAGTCGGGAATAACGTTCGCTTTGCAGGCATTAATGTTGGCACAGTTGATAATATCGAACTGATTACAGATACATCTGTAATGGTAGATATTGTAATAAAAGATGAATTACACCAGTTTATTAAAACAGATGCAACTGCATTAATTGGGTCTGATGGATTGATGGGCGATAAAGTTTTGACTATTTATCCTGGAAGCAATACTAGCCGCCCCATTAGAGAAAATGGTTTTATTGTTTCTAGGAATGCTCTTGAAATGGAAGATTTGATGAGAAGCGTTAAAACAAGTGTGGATAATGCGGGTATTATTACGGGACAACTAGCCGAGTTTACTTACAAAATGAACAATGGAAAAGGGGCATTATCCAAATTGATTACCGATGAAGGATTTTCTAGTAGCCTCAAAGGAACTTTAACCAATTTGGAAACAAGTTCGGGCGAATTTGCGAAATTTACTAAAAAAATGAATGATGGAAAGGGTGCATTGTCAAAACTAGTGAGTGATGAAAGACTAGGCAACAAAATAGATTCTACGATTTCAAATCTTCAATCAGGAACAAAAGGATTGAGTGAAAATATGGAAGCTGCAAAGAGTAATATTTTGTTGCGTGGCTTTTTTAATAACAAGAAAAAAGTTGAGGCAAAAAGGATTGCAGACTTGAAAAAGAAAACCGATCTAGAAAATATGAAGGATACTACAAAACAGTAATTGTGATGACTGAAATGTTGGTGGTTAAGATAAGATTACGAGCTATGTTCATTTAAATTCGTGAATTATATAACAAAATCAATTAATTACACAATGATAAATACCTAACTAGCTCCCACCTTCACCAACTACAAAATGGCAACAACAATAAACAAAGAGGGAACAAAAAATACCACCAAATATAAATGGCTCAAGCTAAGTTTAATAATAGTGGGGGTGTTTTTAATGACTGTTTTCATAGCAATTATCTGGCTTCAAACAAGCTGGGGAAGGAATTTTGTTCGCTCCAAAGCCGTTACTTATCTACAAGGAAAGATTGGTGGTAAAATCAGCATTGGCACATTAGATTATAGCATTCCCAACTGGGTTGAGCTGGATAATGTACAGATAATCAACCCAGAAAAGGATACCTTATTAAGTGGGCAATCGCTTTATGTAAACCTAAGCATCTTTAAACTGATTGGGGGAAACATAGACATCAGTGAAATTCGCCTTGTACATATCCACCTAAACATCAACCGTAAACCGAACAATCCCTCTTTCAATTTTCAATATATCATAGATGCTTTTGCCAGTAAAACAGTTGATACAACGGCAAATAAACCAGTACAACTTTCGATAGGAAAAGTAATACTGGATACCGTGAGCGTTGGTTTTAATGATGGATTTAAACAACTGTATTGTAATACAACCATTGGGCAGTTTAGAAGCAGGATAGATTCGATGGATATTAATAAAATGAACTTTGTCATCAATGATTTTATCCTGAAGAACAGCTCTTTTGTGATGATAGATAAAAGTACTAAAGATGACAAGGCGGTGAAGGCCATAGCACCACAAAGTTCCACCCCCTTTACCCTAACACTGCAAAATGCTGACATCAGAAAGCTTACGGTGCAATATAAAAATGAATCGAGCAAACTGGATTATTCTAATGTGATAGATACCTTGCAGGTACAAGGTGCCAAGCTGCATCTGCTGCAAGAATATGTTTCAGCAAAGTCCATTACCTTAAATAATTCGAGGTTTAGAATGGCAACAAATGATGCGGCTACCAATATAAAAGATACTGTTTCGAAGGTGTTGAATGTTGCCATCAAGCAAGGTTGGAATGTAGCCATTGGACGCATTAACCTGAACCATAACAATGCATCAATTGATAACAATGCGTATGATTCTGCTAAGGAAGGACTAGATTATAATCACCTGAAATTGACCGATCTTTCCTTGCAAACAACCGAAGTGCATTATCATAGTGATACCATAAACGGCAACGTGTTAAGCGGCTCTGTTCTGGCAAATAATTTCCTGATAAAGAATATTAAGGGCGATTTGGTATTGAATAATAAGAACGGGATAGCTAAAGGTTTTACGTTGATTACACAGAATTCGACGATAGATGCAGATGGAAATATTGTGTTTAATAGAACAAACCAATCTGAGTTCTTAAGCCAAACGAGTAAGATAAATTTAACTATTAAGAAGTCTTCCCTTGGCTATAATGATTTTCTTTTCTTCTTTCCATCCTATAAAAGAAATCCTCCATTGGCATTAAAGCCTAACCAGAAGG
>JANYEX010000107.1 GCA_025359725.1 Chitinophagaceae bacterium
TGAATCAAAAAGGAAATGGTTTTGCAAAACCAATAGACCTTTTGGGTATCTCGATTGCACACACATTTTTACCGGTTACTTGAAATATCATGGCCGCCGGGTTTTTTCCTACACCTACCGCTGCTTTAGGTAAACTCTTAAAGCTACCGACCTTCACCCATCTATGCAAATGGTTCTTCAGAAGGTTTCTTTCCTAACAAACACCAGTTATTTCTCTGGAGATGCAAAATAAATTGAAGGAGATACAAGTTTAATTGAAGTAAATACAAGTTTTATCTCCGGAAATACGAGTTGTATCTCCGGAGATTAAACGCCAAACTACGGAAATACAAGTCTGATTTACTTCAATACAAGTTCAATCTACTTCAATACAAGTTCAAACTACTTCAATTAAAGTTTCATCTACCGCACTTCAAGCTTAATAGATGGAAAAATAAGTAAGCAAACCCTTGTTTGGTGGATTTTAAACAATCATTTTACTCATTTTAAAAAAATAATAATGGCAAAGAAAAAAGATTGGATACCAAATAGTTACGAACTATTCGCTCCTTTTCTAAACAATTTTAATACGAGGGCAACCACCAATGTGTTAGCCTGGAAACTGAATGCAGGTTCTGTAACAACACTGGGTACAGAAACTACCGATTTTAATACTTATTATGCGATATCTGTAGAAAAGAAAACACGTAGCTCCAATGATGTTGCGAATACTAAAAGGGCGTACAAATTAGCAAAAGGAACCTTGAGGGGTATTGGTATTGGGCAAATGAAAACAAATTTATCAATGACCAACGAACAACGTACCCTTTGCGGTGTGGTGAACAATAGTGGCACACATACTGGCTCTCCCGTGGCCAATGTGTCCCCCACCATTCAGTTTACCCACACTGGTACTTTGGGAGGATGGATTATTTTTCTTAATCCCCAAAATGCGCTTGGAGGAAAGCCCGTTGGGCAAAATGGTTATTATGTATCCTTTGGTTTTTATGCGCCCGGTGCGGCAGTACCTGCCGAAGCTGAATGTACGCAAGTACTCATTTTTACCAAGCAGGCTGGTGGGGTAATTTTTGCACCGGGAAGCATGAGCAAAAGTTTTGTGGGTTATGCCCGTTACAAAAACACCCGCGACGAACTAGGTGGTGTTGCCACGCAGTTTTTTGGAACAGTAAGCTAGTTTATCTGGAACACATAGGGGCTTACGGCAGCCAACCTCACTAAAATGGGGTTGGCTGTTTTTGTTTGTTATTGTGCGTAAATAAGCAGGGCTAATATTTGTTGCTAATGACATCTTTATAAAACCGCTCGGGTCTCCCCGTCATAGCGAATGTCTCATCTGGCACACCAGAAAAAAATGGGAATGACCTTACCAATCACATCGAAAATGAAGATGGTTGTCACAATTAGCCTGTTGAAGTGCAAACAGTTTAAACATATCATCCCGCCTTCGACAGGCTCAGGCAGACAGGCTGATTTTTGATGAGTTCTTTCTCAAATTCAAACCACGTCATTGCGAGGCACGAAGCAACATTTTTAGGATTAATACGCTTAAAACTGTTGAAAAAGGTTGCTTAGTGCCTCGCAAGGACGCGACGATTATGGAGTAGAACTGAGCGAATTGTCATTGTCAACAAACTTGAAAATATTAATTAATGCCTCAAAATGACAGAACTATTCACTGAAATAAAACCGTTCCTTCTGAACGATTTTCTGTTCCATTTTTACCCCTTTCTATTCTTTTAAATTTTAACCCCATTTTTGGTCGAGTCGCATCCTTGAAAATGCCCTTGAGCCTATTCTGAAACAAGTTTTTTGTAAATTTTAGTGCCATTTCTCCACAACGTGGATAACCCTCTTTTTAGTGTGTGATTATTAGTTTATGTTCGCAGACACTCAAAGAATTGGTATGCGGTTAAAGAGTCTGGAAATAAAGGGATTTAAAAGCTTCGCTGATAAAACAATACTCAGTTTCGACGAAGGTATTACGGGTATTATTGGCCCTAATGGCTGTGGCAAAAGCAATATCATTGATAGTATCCGCTGGGTAATTGGCGAACAAAAGATAAGTGCATTGCGCAGCGAAAACCAAAGCGCGCTGGTATTTAATGGCTCTAAAAACAGAAGTGCTAGCGGATTGGCAGAGGTTAGCCTTACGTTTGAAAATACCAGAAACCTGCTCCCTACCGAATTTAGTACCGTTACCGTTACCCGTCGTTTCTTTAAAAATGGGGATAGCGAATACAGATTGAACGATGTAACCTGCCGCCTTAAAGACATACATAACCTGTTTTTGGATACGGGCATCAGCACAGATAGTTATGCTATTATTGAGCTTGGGATGGTGGACGACATTATTCGCGACAAGGAAAACAGCCGTAGGCGGATGCTGGAACAAGCGGCTGGCATCACCATTTATAAGACAAGAAAGAAGGAAGCTAAAAGTAAACTAGACGCTACCGAGCAAGACTTGGCGCGTATTGAGGATTTGTTGTTTGAGATAAATAATCAGTTAAAAACACTAGAGAATCAGGCAAAAAAGGCAGAGAAGTACCTTGAACTGAAAAAAGAATATAAAGAAGTAGCGGTAGAACTAGCAAAAGCCGCCATGGAAGGGTTCAACATTACCTACAAGCAACTAAATGAACAACAGGAAACTGAGGTAGATAAAAAGATAAAGCTAGAAGCGGAAATTGCCAACGAAGAAGCAGCTATTGAGCAAGAGAAACTAGGGTTTATTGAGCAAGAAAAGACATTGCACAGCAAACAAACTGCCTTTAACGAATTGCAACAATCGCTAAGAGGAAAGGAAAATGAGAAGAACCTGGCGGCGCAACAATTAAAGTATTTAAAGGAAAAAGAAGCTGGATTAAAAGACTTTTTATCCAAAGCCGAAGGTCAGTTAAAGAACTTAGCAGATAGCATACAATACACGCAAGTGCAGGTAAACAACGAAACCACCGCACTACAAGAATTGCAGTTTACGGTAGCCGCATCTAAGCAAGCGATTGATGAGAAAAGGGAAATATTTGATGAGAAAAGAAGTGGACTGGATACGTTGCGAGGCGAATATCAAAGCATACAACGCAGTCAGTTTGATGCCGAAAAGAAGGTAGCCATCGCCGATACATCTATTAACAATATTCAACGTTCGTCGGTTCAGTTGCAGGATGAACAGCAGAACAGAAGCTCTGTTCTTAAACAATTAGAAACAGAACTGGCAGAAAAAGAAGAGCTACTAACTGATAAGCGTGATGAACTGCAAGAGCTGCAAGGGGCACACGAAACGGCCAAGCAAAACATTTTTAAATCGCAACAAGAACTTGAAGTATTTAGAAATAAGCTAGCCGAAGAAACGAGAAAACTGGATAGCAAACGCAATGAATATGCGCTATTAAAGAGTTTGGTAGATTCGATGGAAGGTTATCCAGAGAGTATCAAGTTTTTGCATAAGAACCCTAATTGGAATCATGCAGCCCCTATCCTATCGGATATTATTTATGTAAACGAAAGTTACCGGACGGCAGTAGAGCAAGTATTAGAACCTTACCTGAATTATTATGTGGTGAATAATTTGGCAGAGGGGATGCAGGCAATTCAACTGTTAGATGCCAATAAAAAAGGGAAGGCGAACTTCTTTTTGTTGGATAAGATTGTAGAAGCTGCCAATCAATCTCAACAACCAAAGCACACCATCAAGGCATTGGATGTAATAGAGGTTGATGAACAGTTTAAACAGTTAGCAGCGCATCTATTAGGCAATGTATTTATTGCAGAAAGCGAGGAAGCTTTTGTACAGGAAAATACGAACTGTATCATCCTTGAAAAATCTGGAAAGTATGTTCAGGGACAATACACCCTTTCCGGTGGTAGCGTAGGATTGTTTGAAGGAAAGAAGATTGGGCGTGCCAAAAACTTAGAGAAGTTAAGTGAGGAAATTGCTAATCAAGATACCATCGTTCAGTCGTTAAAAACAGAAATAAAAACCATACATGAGCAAGTGCTTGTGTATAACCAACAGTTGAAAGAGACGGCTATTAAGCAAACCGAGAACGAGATAAACCAATTGACCAATCAGGTATTTGCGGCTAAGAACAAAATAGAAAACACACAGGCTGCGCAAACTACTGCGCAACAAAGGCTAGAAGACCTGCAACAAAGGCTGGAAGACGAGCAGGAAGCCATAGCAACTACTAGAGAAAATCTGGAATTGCTTAATAAGAAGTTGCAACAGACTTCTACCGATTTGCAATTGGTAGAGGGGGATTATAAGTTAGCAGAAAGAGATTATCAAACAGCTTCTGCACAGTATAATGAGAATAATTTAAACCTAACTCGTCAGCAGAGTAAGATAAATGCTTTGCAACAAGAGCTTAGTTTTAAGCAAAAGCAATTGAGCGAACTGCATGTTCAGATAGAAACAAATACTACGCAGTTAGGTGATGCTGCGGTTAAGATACTAGAAAGCGAGAAGGCTTTACTAGCTTGCGAGGAGACTTTACTGCAACTATTAAAAAATAAAGAAGAGGAAGAAAAGAAGCTGAATGAAGCAGATCAAGCCTATTATAATCTGAGGAACGCCCTACAATCAAAGGAAAGCGAGTTGCGCACCAAGATTAAGGGTAAGGAAATGTTAGATGGTGTATTAAATGCGCTAAAAGACAAACTGAACGAACTGAAGCTTCAATTGGCGGGCATGAAAGAACGCTTACATGTTGAGTTTAAGATAGATTTAAATAAGGTTTTGCAAGAACAACGTATAACAGATGCCCCGTTGGAAGATCTTCAAGCCAGTAGCGACAGGTTGAAAAGGCGTATGGAAAACATGGGCGAGATAAACCCTACTGCCATTGAAGCTTACACCGAAATGAAGAAACGGTATGACTTTATCTTGGAACAAAAGAATGATTTGGTGACGGCGAAAGATAGCTTGATGCAGACCATTCAGGAAGTGGAAGCCACTGCCAACCAACAATTCTTGGATACGTTTAATGCAGTGCGCGAAAACTTCCAAAAGGTGTTTAAGGCGTTGTTTACCGAAGAAGACACGGCAGACATGGTGTTGGTGAATCCAGAAAACTTGGCAGAAACAGGCATAGAAATTATTGCGAAGCCTAAAGGTAAGCGTCCTTCTTCCATCACACAGTTGAGCGGTGGTGAAAAAACCTTGACGGCAACCGCTTTGCTGTTTGCCATCTACCTGATTAAACCCGCGCCCTTCTGTATCCTCGATGAGGTGGATGCTCCGCTGGATGATGCCAACGTAGGTAAGTTTACGCAGATGATTAAAAAATTTAGCGACAACTCGCAGTTTATCATCGTTACCCACAACAAGCAAACCATGAGTGCCGTGGATGTTATTTATGGTGTGACCATGCAAGAAGCAGGGGTAAGTAAACTGGTGCCGGTAGATTTTAGAAGCTTGAATTAGGAAGAAAGTGGTAAGTTGTACGTTATAAGTTATACGTTTTTAGAATACCTTACATTTAGCCGATGCGGATTAAGAAATTGCACATACAGAATTTTAAATCTTTAGTTGATTTTCAACTGGAAGATATTCCACAGTTCTGCGCTTTTGTAGGGCCCAATGCAAGTGGCAAGAGTAATATTTTTGAAGCATTGGAGTTTTTGAATTATGTGGCTACCTATAATTTCAATGCCCCTAGATATTTTAATGGTAAATCAAGTATTCAATCTTTTAGCCCCTCCCCTATATTAACTAATGTAGCAGTGGATGTACAATACTTAGTTGAATTTGAGGATTTGATTAGAATTGAATGTGATTTGATTTTTAATAAGGAGAATGAAGAACGCCTGCAGTCTATAATCCGAGCACCCTTTAAAGATAAGGCACCTAACTTACCGATTACTGATATACTAAATTTGGAAAGTCGAAAAAGGTTTTTAGATATTTGGAAGAGTAGTCGCTATGAATACGAAGGGGAATATGAAATCTTTATAGATAACTTTTCAAGGATTTTCGTTGGAAAGCCTGAACCAAACAAGCCTGAGCCTTACAATAAATTATCAAATGATGCCTCCAACACAGCACAAATTTTAGGAAAAATATTTCAAGATGAAGCCAAAAAAGAAGATTTTACTGAATGGCTAAGCATCTTGATTCCAGAATTTGAAAGTATTGAGGTAATAGAAAGTGGCATAGATGGCGAGTTTAAGATATTTGTTTCTGAAAAGAGTCACGCAAAAAGATTCCCAATCAAACTTCTTTCTGACGGGACAAAGAATATTCTTGCCTTGATGGCTGCTGTTTATCAAAGTAGTGAACCTCAGTTTTTATGTATTGAAGAACCCGAAAACGGATTGCATCCACATGCAATTGAACAGTTAATTGAATTATTTAGGCTAAAATGTGAAGAGGAAGGGCATCATATATGGTTGAATACACATTCCCAAACACTGGTAAGAAGCCTTAAAACGGAAGAAATAATATTGGTCAACAAAATAAGTGGCGAAACAAAAGCCAAACAATTAACCAAGAAAGACGATTATGGCATGAAGACAGATGAAGCTTGGTTGACCAATTTCTTTGGAGGGGGAGTGTTATGAGAAAGGTAGGATTCATCTGCGAAGGACAAACCGAATACATATTACTAAAGTCGGAAGGGTTTAAGAACTATTTAAGTTCGTTGAACATTGAAATTGCTTTTGATATAATTGATGCGGGTGGCTGTAAAAACTTATTGCCCCATAACATAGAACCTAGTGTGAGAAAGCTAAAAGACTATGGAGCGAAAGCAATAGTTATTTTGACGGACATGGACGATGATGCTTGCATTACCCTTACCAAAAAAAGGATACATCCTCAAAATGATTATCTGGTAATTATTGCAGTAAAGCAAATAGAAGCTTGGTTTCTTGCCAATACACAAACAATGCGCCTTTTGCTTAACCAACCAAACTTTCATTTTGAATTTCCTGAGTCAGTCCCTAATCCTTACAAAGAAATCTACCAATATTTAGTAGATAACAAGAAGGGGAGCTATAACAAAAAGAGAATTGTTACTCGGCTGTTGGATTTAGGTTTCTCCATCCAAGAAGCTGCTTTGCATCCCAACTGCCCTAGCGCAAAATACTTTATTGATAAACTTATTCAACTTGCCTCCTCCAACTAAGCAATTGCATTATGTATAAAACCATTGCTATTATATATATTGTACTCTACGGGTGTTTCGTGGTGTTTGCCCGCCAGCCCGATTATTTTGATGGAGAGGTTACCAGTGCCACCGTTAATATGGTAAAAGATTCTGCTACCAATGCCTTAAAACCAGTTGCGTCCTTTTCTGTTGGGGCAAATAAATATGCTGTTGCGGCTAGTTACCCCTTGCGATTTATAAAAGAAGGTGATGCTGTGAAGGTTATTTATGAATCTTCAAACCCAAAGAAAGCGGTGGTCTATAGTATTTGGGGTTATTGGATATTGTGGGATGAATTGCTTGTTTCTCTATCTATTTATCTAGTACTTTTCTATGCGGCGGTAGGTATTACCAGCAATCCAACGCCCGAAGCACTACTAGAACAATTAGAGTATAAACCCAAACCTAAAACCAGATACAGCGATTAATTCCCATTTTCTTAAGGCAATACATTACTTTTATCAAATCAATATAATTATAGCCAGATGAATTTAAAGAACTGCCTTTTATTGTCTCTATCATTAATCATTTCGGTAATGGTTTCTGCACAAACAAGTATTCCATTATATACTGGGGCAATACCCAATTCAAAACCATGTAATGTAGTAGAATCATTAGCAGGAAGGGGATCTGTTGGCGGTGTTACCTTTCCAGTACTCTATGCTTATTTACCAGAAAAAAGAGACAGCGCAAATACAGCAGTTATTATTTTTCCTGGCGGGGGATATGCCCATTTGGCAATGGATCATGAGGGTAAACAGTTGGCAGAAGCGTACAATAAACGAGGTATTGCTGCTTTTGTATTAAAGTATAGATTACCAGCAGATGCCGCTTGCGTAGAAAATCCTGAAACGGTTGCTTTGATGGATGCCCAACAAGCTATTAAGTTGGTGCGCGATAGAGCTTCTGAATTCAAGATAAACGCTGACAATATTGGAGTTATGGGCTTCTCTGCTGGCGGGCATCTTGCCTCTACACTTGGAACGCACTATTCTATTAGTTTGATTCCAAACAGCGAGAATACAAATCTACGCCCTAGCTTTTTGGTTCTAGGATACCCAGTAATTAGTTTTTCAGATAGTCTTTGCCACGAAGGAAGTCGTGCTAATATGTTGGGTAAGAATCCTTCTGACGAGAAGAAAAAATTGTATAGTAATGAATTGCAAGTAACCCCACAAACACCCCCTACTTTTTTGATACATGCTGCAGATGATAAAGCCGTAAAGGTTGAAAACAGCATTGAGTTTTTTCTTGCTTTGAAAAAGAACGGTGTACCCGCCGAAATACACATTCTACAAAAAGGTGGACATGGTTTTGGGCTTAATAACAAAGCTGAACCAAGCGATTGGCTAGATGAAGTTTTTGTTTGGATGAAAGCAAATAAGTTTATCCATTAAGGTTTATAAAAGGAAGACCCGCTTTGCTTAAGATTCCCTTTTGCAAACCCACACCAATCGAAGAGTTACTGATTGTAGAATTGACTCATACCCGTTAATAGTTTTCCGAAAACTGGTGTCAGTTTTCGGAAAATTATCAATATGCGGAAGTATTGAAGCGCATAATTGGGGTAAATATTGCACTGAAAAGGCTATTTTGGATTGAATAGATTAATTGACTGATTGCGGAACACGATGAATGCCCCCAAATAAATAATCTACATTATCAATGATATAATGTGTTTACATTTGAAACATTGGATATTTGTACCAACAACTACAATTAAACAAATAGATTTTATGGCGAAGAAAAAGATGGAGACGAGAGGGAAACCAAAGGAGATATTGGAATTGGAGAAGATTTATGGGATTATATTAGAGCAAACAAATTTTGATTTCAATCTTTTTAGTTGGATGCCAGAAAATTCTTTCACAGTAAATAAATCTGGGGAAGTAAATGGTCTAAGTTTAATGAATAATACAATTACTGATATCAGACCCATAAATAACTTTCCTGAATTGACAGGTCTAAATCTAAACGGAAATTTAATTGAAGAAATTTCTAGCTTTACTGAAAATTTAAATTTGCACTATTTATTTCTGGGTGATAATAGAATAAAAAATATCGAAGCATTAAGAAAATTTCCTAATCTAATTAGTCTAGTGCTTTGGTCAAATCCAATTGAAGATATTAGCCCAATCAAGGCTTTAGGTAAGCTACAAGGATTGCATTGTGAAAATATTGGGAGCTTTGATTTTAGCTTCATTAATAACTTTAAGGATTTAGTTAGATTAGATCTA
>JANYEX010000115.1 GCA_025359725.1 Chitinophagaceae bacterium
CTAGGTTTCCCTATTTTGCCCGTTGCAGCATTGCGCATGTTTATAATAAGTTGCAATGCCTCGCCATAAGTTATGTTTACCCTTGGTGCTTGCGTGGGGTCTGGCACAGGCGTTGTGGTTGTTTCTCGTTGATGAATGCCCATCGCTGCTTTATCCGCAGCCGAAATGCCATCATTGTTCAACAAAAATCTATTAAACACCACCACAAGTGCTGGTTGGTACAGCAACTGGTTCTCATTCCTGTTTTCGGTTGCCTGTTTGTTTTTGGTCATATCGTCCGCTGCTGCCTTCCACAATGGTGTCCAGATAGCTTGGCGGGCAACAATGTTGTCCACCTCCAAAGAAGTCATTCCCCAATCGGATTCACCCTTTTCTATAATCAAACCCAAAACGGTATTCTGCAATGTATTGAAAACTGATGGCACTTTAGACATTTTGTAGATTTCCATAACAATCGTTTGAAGCTAGTTTTTGCGAAAAAGCTTCGCCGTTTAAGGTCAAAGTTTTTTTCTTAATAATAGAATCTATTTTTAGCCGAAAAGCAATAAAAAACACCCAAAAAGTGCTTTTATAAGCCAAAAGCGACGCTTTTTACCCTTTTTGACTGATTACCCTTTAACGTTTTGTAACCTTATTTAGCTCAAAAGAGCTGAAAACAAGCCATTTCAGCTTCAGCAATGCTCGTAACAAATGATTTGTTACGAGTGTTGCGAGCATTGTTACGAGCATTTCCTGACTTGTTACGAGTGTTGCGAGCATTGTTACGAACAGCGACTGGCTTGTTGCGAGCAATTAACCACCTGTTGCTTGCAACAAGCCAGATGCTACGAGTGATGCACGTATTGTTACGAGTGATGCGCGCATTGTTACGAGCAATATTGGTTGTAACACGCGTGATGAATGGCTTGAAGAACGTAAACCATCTAACCCATGAATAAATATGGATACATATATTTGTATGGAATAATTAATTAGCAAATCGTTTGATTGTTGTTGGTCAAGAACACCCAACAACAGTGAGCGGGAACACCAATGGCAAAAAATAGATTATGAGCGTTTCTGACAAAAAAATTCCTCGCAGACAATTAACCGTTGAATCGACAAATGAGCTTCGTAAAACACTAAGAGATGCTTTGATTGAAATGCTCAAAAACTCTTGCCCTTGCCATTATCCTCGGTTTCGAAACCTAATTAACTTTTATCACCGCAACTATAAAGTTGGCTCAGTGTTTTGTGCAGACACAAATTATTTAATTTCCTCTGCATGTTCGAACGAAATAGGATTTTTAAAATTAACAGAACGAGTTACAGAGAATGTTATAGGTGACTATGATGCCGACTTGGTTTACACATGCTCAAAATGCTCAACGGTTTATAAACGCATTGGAAAACAATACAGCATCAGCTTTGAGTTTGAATATGTGATTATATTATACGCAAAATATGGTATTGACATTGGGGCAGATGTAAAAAACCCGATACCATTACTTCAAGGACTTTTTGGTTTTAAAGATGAGGATATTTTATTATGTGCTAAGGACTTTACGTTAGGGACAGCTCAACAATTATTTGAGTATTTGACAGAAAGGAAGTATTGAATTACGCCACCGCCGCCGCCTTTGGCAAACTACAAGAGATGGGGGATTCTACAGACCAAGATGTGTTTACGGTAAAGAAAATGGCGAAATAAAAAATTATGAAATATGAATTATAAGATTCAAACTTTCATATTTCATATTTAATAACTCATACTTGAATATATGGACGAATACATTTCTTTTGAACAGATACCTTTTGGCAGTGAAAGCTTTGCGGATAATCCGGAGCCGCGCTGCCCTTGCGTATTGTTATTGGACACTTCAGGCTCTATGGCGGGCAGACCGTTGGATGAATTGAATGCGGGTATCCAGACGTTTAGAAAAGAATTATTGGGCGATTCATTAGCAACTAAAAGAGTAGAGGTTGCCTTGATAACTTTTGGTCCTGTGCAACTGCAAGCAGACTTTGAAACTGTAAATAACTTTCATCCAAAAGAATTAAATACTACTGGAGATACCCCTTTGGGCGAAGCGATTGAGCTGGGTATTGATTTGGTAAATAAAAGAAAGAAACTATACAAACAGAATGGCATTGCCTACTATAAACCCTGGATAATATTGATAACAGATGGCGAACCTACCGACCCATATCTACATGCGGCATCATTGGTAAAAGAAGGTGAAGCTAACAAGTCCTTTGCTTTTTTCGCTATAGGGGTAGAGGGGGCTAACATGCAAATACTGAAACAAATCTCCACACGCCAACCATTAAAACTAAAAGGACTCATGTTCCGAGAGTTCTTTTTATGGCTGTCTGCATCCATGAAAATGGTATCAGTAAAAGATCCTAGTAGCAACATTAGTCTATTACCACCAACAGGCTGGAGCGAATTATGAGATGGAAAACAATTGGCAAAAGCGTAATAGGCACGTCGCATATTAGTGCAGAAAAACAGTGTGAGGATGCTTTACAATATAAAATTATAACTGACAACGACAAGGAAGTATTAATTACACTAGTAAGTGATGGTGCAGGAAGTGCCAAGTTTGCCAAAGAAGCCTCAGCATTTATAACTACCAGTGGTGTTAATATCCTGACTGATTGGATTGAGGAAGGTAAAACAATAACCGAGGCATCTATTGTTTTATTGGTTGAAACATTAATAGATGGATTGACGAAAATCGCTTCAATAGCCAATGAACCCCTCAGTGAATATTCTTGTACTTTATTGGGTTGTGTACTCTCTGAAGCGTCTTCTGTATTTTTTCAGATAGGCGATGGCGCAATTATTAGGGATGATGGTAATGATGGCTACGCCGTTGTATGGTGGCCTCAAAATGGCGAATATGCCAATACCACTTCTTTTATTACAGATGAAAATACCTTGTCGAACCTAAATATTACAGTACTTGCGGAAGAAATTACCGAAGTGGCAATCATTACCGATGGACTACAGCTATTGGCTTTAAACAATGAGACAAGTACCGTACATCAACCTTTTTTTGCGGGCATGTTTAAGTGGCTTCGCTTTGCAAACAAAGAGGAAGAGATTGAAATTCTTAATCATAAACTAGAAGAATACCTATCTAGCGAAACCATCAATAGTCGCACCGACGACGATAAAACGCTTTTTATGGCAACGTGGGATTAGTTCATGAAGATACGGATATCAAAAGTGTTAGTTGCGAATGAACAAGGTATAAGCCCATCCCTTTGATCTTTGGATTATCGTAAGAATATTGGTAGAGTTTGAATATCTTATTCTTAACACAATCAAAATCTGTCCTAGTACTTTTATCCGTGAAAACAAGTTTCATACTGCTATTTGCTTCTGTTGTAGACTTGATATTTATATCTGAAAAGGTTCCATTCTTTAAAATTGTATCTCTTTTTGAATAACAAAAGCGGGTAAATGCTTGTTTGTTAGTAATGTAATTCACTAACAACTTGTGGTTAGATAATATTTCGGTATCAATAGCCTACTTATAACATAATACTTACACTTATACTAATATCTTCGCAACGATGGGGAAATTTGCACATGATACAGTAATGCCACTAAAGAATAGTAACCTTAGCAAAAAGGAGCAGGTGGCAGACATGTTTGACAGTATCGCATTCCGTTACGACTTTCTAAACCGTTTTTTGAGTGCTGGTATTGATGTTTGGTGGCGAAAGAAAGCTATTAAACAACTGGCAGACCTACATCCACAATATGTTTTGGATGTTGCGACGGGTACAGCGGATGTTGCTTTGATGACGTATGATATGCTTCACCCCAAAAAGATTACGGGGATAGATATAAGCGTTGGTATGCTTGATTTAGGGAGGAAAAAAATTTCGGCACGTGGTTTAGAAAATACAATTGAGCTTTTTACGGGTGATAGCGAAAATATTGGTTTTGCGGATAACACCTTCGATGCGATAACGGTCTCTTTTGGTGTTCGTAACTTTCAAAACTTATCTAAGGGATTGGAAGAAATGCGTAGGGTACTGAAACCAGGCGGAAAGATGGTAGTACTTGAGTTCTCGAAACCAAAGAATAAATTATTTAAAGGATTTTATAATATTTACATGAATGTTATTGCACCAAGTTTTGGTAAGCTTTTTGCCCAAAACAAGGATGCTTATCAATACTTGAATGATAGTGTTCAGGCGTTTCCAGAAGGAAAAGCTTTTATTGGCATCATGCAAGAAGCAGGATTTAAACAAACATATTTACACACACTTACCTTAGGAATATGCAGCATCTATTGCGGAACAAAATAAAGATATCGGTACTTATTATTGTTAGTTGCCTCGCCTTTGGCACTGTACAAGCACAGGATAAAGAAATATATCGTGCAGAGGATAATAATCTTTTATACTATTTTGGTATCACGTTAGGGTACAACTCTAGCTATTTACACCCAACCTTATCAAAGAAATTTTATAGTCAGGATAGTATATTGGTTGCTCGTCCTGGTGCTAGCGGTGGTATATCATTGGGTTTTTTGGGAACACTGCGCTTAGATGATCATTTTCAGTTACGAATTAATCCACAATTGGTTTTGGGTGGTGCTAAAAACTTCCAATACATATTAGCTACCCCCGATCCTAATAAAAATGAGACACAGAACATAACAAAAACGCTTCCTGCTACCCTTGTAAGTTTGCCTGTACAAATAAAGTTCAACTCGGACAGGATAGATAACTTCCGATTTTATGCTTTGGGTGGGGTAAAGTTTGATAAAGACATTAGTAGCAACTCTGCTGCTAGAAATATGGAAGGATTGTTGAAACTTAAAGCAAATGATTTTGGCTTAGAAACTGGCGTTGGGTGCAATTTCTTTCTGCCTTATGTAACCATTTCGCCAGAGATTAAATTTAGTTACGGACTTACGAACATTAATCAGGTTGACCAAGCCAATGAATATTCTAATGTATTCGATAAGATTCAATCGAGAATGATTAGCTTTTCTATTCATTTTGAGGACTAGAGGAACCAGTTATGAATTATGAATTATTAGTTTTCACTAACCACTAACAACTATTGACCGTCTATCTCATAACGCCTCCTTTTACACAATTAAATACGCCTTATCCTGCAACGGCGTATTTAAAAGGATTCCTCAATACAAAAAACATTTCTTCTTTTCAATCCGACTTAGGTATTGAAGTTACGATTGCATTATTCAGTAAAGAAGGGCTGCAACAATTGTTCGATACTGCTTCTAAGTGTATCAATCAAGAAATTAGTGACAATGCTGCCAGAATACTTGCCTTGCAAAATGATTACATCAATACGATAGATGATGTTGTTTTATTCCTTCAAGGAAAAAATCCTACACTTGCACACCTTATTTGTAAGAGAGACTTTTTGCCAGAGGCTAAACGTTTTGCCCAGTTGGATGACCTTAAATGGGCATTTGGTAGTATGGGTATTCAGGATAAAGCAAAGCATATTGCCACTATGTATCTGGAGGATTTGTCCGACTTTATAAGCGAATGTATCGACCCTCACTTCGGCTTCAGCAGGTATGCCGAACGCTTGGGAAGGTCTGCCAATAGTTTTGATGAATTGTATAAAGCCCTTCAACAGCCACTTACTTATATCGATGAATTATTAATTGCCATCCTTGCTAAAAGAATGCATGCGGTTCAACCTAAATTGGTTGCCTTATCTGTTCCTTTTCCAGGAAATTTATATACATCGTTACGCTGTGCGCAATGGATAAAAGCTAACAATCCTGCTGTGAAAGTGGCGATGGGTGGCGGCTTTGCCAATACCGAATTACGTTCCGTTTCTGATGCCCGTGTGTTTGAGTTTTATGATTTTATTACTTTAGATGATGGCGAAGCCCCAATAGAAAATCTATTATCTTTTATCGAAGGGAAATCTTCTTTGGAAACCTTGAAACGGACATTTACTTTGGTTGATGGGAAGGTTACTTATTTTAACAACCATGCTTGTGCTGATTATAAGCAAGGGCAAGTAGGTACACCGGATTACAGTGATTTATTGTTGGATAAGTACATTTCGGCAATAGAGATTGCTAATCCAATGCACAGCCTTTGGAGCGATGGACGCTGGAATAAACTAACCATGGCGCACGGTTGCTATTGGGGAAAGTGTACTTTCTGTGATATTTCTTTGGATTATATTCAACGATATGAACCCATTAATGCGCAGGTTCTGTGCGATAGGATAGAGGCTATCATCGCCCAAACAGGACATTCTGGATTTCATTTTGTTGATGAAGCTGCGCCGCCTTCATTAATGCGGGCATTGGCAATAGAAATATTACGCAGGAAACTAGTAGTTAGTTGGTGGACAAATATTCGGTTTGAAAAAAGCTTTACTCTCGATTTATGTCTGCTATTAAAAGCGTCAGGTTGCATAGCGGTTTCGGGAGGATTAGAAGTAGCATCGGACAGGTTATTGGAATTGATACAAAAGGGAGTAACGGTTTCGCAGGTGGCAAAGGTAAACAGAAACTTTACCGAAGCGGGTATTATGGTTCACGCTTATTTGATGTACGGGTTTCCTACGCAGACTATTCAAGAAACGGTGGATTCAATGGAAATGGTGCGGCAGATGTTTAAGGCGGGTGTATTGCAATCTGCGTTCTGGCACCAGTTTGCCTTAACAACACATAGTCCTGTGGGCATGAATCCAACTAAATATGGGGTACTAATTGAAGAAGGAAAACTAGGAACGTTTGCAAATAACGATGTGGTTTACACAGATAAAACGGGGATAGACCATGATGCTTTTGGTTTCGGACTAAAGAAATCTTTGTTTAATTATATGCACAGTCTTTGTTTGGACGAGCCGCTGCAATCATGGTTTGAGTTTAAGATTCCAAAGACAAAAATCCCTAATGATTTTATTACCAATGCCTTGCTCGAAATAGAACCTACTAATGATAAACCTACTAGTAAGATAGTTTGGTTGGGCAATCTGCCATTGGTAGAAGAAATTATCAAATCGAAAAAAGGCAATCAATGGGTAGTGGCTTCGCTTACTTTTCAATCTAAAAAAGAAACTTTTAATGTAAAAATAAGTCGGCAGGAAGGTGAATGGTTGGCAAGTATCTTACAAAAACTTTCTATTAATAATTTTAAAACCTACACATTACAAGAAGTAAAAAGCGATTATGAAGCCACGGGGTTGGAAGACTTTGAATTATTTTGGGATAATAAACCTATCAATACAATGAATAAGGTGGGGCTATTAAGGCTGTAATTGGCGTAATATTTTTTTTAGAAAAGAAAATATTCATTTTGATTAAACTAGAAAAAATTACACAAAAACTGGGAAATGACCATTCAACAATTAAGCATTATGTTTGGCGACAGGATGCCGAAACTTGGCTAAAGCCCTAATTGCAATTGACACAGTTTAAATAAATTCCCGTGTTTTGTTGC
>JANYEX010000142.1 GCA_025359725.1 Chitinophagaceae bacterium
ACAAATTTCTATCACCAACATGATATACGGCTATCATCAACATGATAGGCAGCTATCATCAACATGATAGGCGGCTATCATCAACATGATAGGCGGCTATCACCAACATGATAGGCGGCTATCATCAACATGATAGGCGGCTATCACCAACATGATAGGCGGCTATCACCAATATGATAGGCGGCTATCACCAACATGATAGGCGGCTATCATCAACATGATAGGCGGCTATCATCAACATGATAGGCGGCTATCATCTTCTGCATCCTCCCAATGGCTATTTTACACCCAATATCTCCTATAGTCAAGTACTACCAAACTAGTTCATAAGAAGCAACGAGTAGTATTACGCACAAGTTGACGGTCACTGATACTAACAGAATAGTGAAAAGAAAATTTGGGTATTAGCAACTGTGAGCGTATGACAGAGAATCCGCCAGCACTAGTGATTGTAGCAAGTGGCGGGTGAAACTTGTTATCAATTTCTCTAGCGAAGCCATACGCAAAATGCGTGCGGTAACCGCAAGTCCGTGTGACACACTGATTTGACGTGCGCTAGCTGGGGGGGAAGTTGATTTTACCACAGGGAACACGAGGATTTACACAAAGTACACCAAGCATACGTAAAATTATTTAGGCATTGCGTTTCACTTAAAGAACAAAAGGACATACGGGAACACTGATATTTTCTTACAAAGGTCAAATTCAGCATGCGCAGTGTGCCTTGTGGTTAAGATTCTTCACGCAGAATATAGGATAACCGATATGGCACTTCTGAAACTGGTATACCTAGCGTCAAAGAGGATTGAAAAAAATGGACAATACCTTTACGAAACTGGGGGATGAGCATTCAACAATTAAGGATTATGGTTGACACAGGCTACCAAGGTATGCAGAAGTTGCATGAGAATACGGATATTCCTAAGAAAAAGTCAAAGAAAAGACCATTGAAAAAGGAGAAGAAGAAAAGGAATAGGGAAATTTCATCCGATCGGGTATTGATAGAACATATAATCAGGGAGGTGAAGATTTTCAGAGTGGCTGCAGAAAAATATAGGAACAGACGAAAAAGATTTGGATTACGAATCAATCTAATTGCAGCGTTTTACAACCGATCTATTGACTTGAATCTTAAAAAATGAATTTCCGAAGATATCTATCATATTGAAAGTATAAGAAAGTAAAAGCAAGATGCGTTTTAGTAATGTGTTCGAAATAGTACTAATCGCCCTCTACTTTTACCTTTACGAAAGGTACGGCAAAGAATTAAAATAATAATGTAAGCGTTACAGTAATAATTCCGTACCCGTTTTTCCACTCTAGTTTTTCGCAATTGCCTTTTCATAAGCCATAATAAATATAGCACCAAGGTTTTTGTGTGGTGGGATATAGTCGTTGAACTTTTCTTTCTCTTCTGCAGTACTAAATTTTGTAGATAATCCCTTCCATAATAACGGCCAGTCGAGGTCTTTTCCCAAACGAAGTTGTTCGGTAATTACATTAATCAATCCTTGGTTAATTACACCTGTACCCACTTGTTTAGAAGAAATAATATGTGCCTGTGGGCATATTTGTAAAACTTTATTAAGGCTTTGATACCCGCCACAGCTACCCAATAAAACAATCTTGGCGGATGGGGCTAATTGCTCAATAGTATATCTTAGGTAATAACTATGTCCCCTATGTATAACCACAGTAGGTCTTAACTGTAAAGAATCCAAGTAATTAACCAAGTCTTTTTGTGCGGCAGCATCTAAATCCTTCTCTGCATCAAGTGGCTTGTTCGCGTATATAAATATCTTAGCTCCCTTTAGCGACTTTACTTCTACCCATTCATCTTCTTGGATAATCTTCCAATTTGGGTTACGGAAATTATTCAGAAAAGCTTCAAAAACAGTCTTACCATCTTTATCACCGTAAAAGAACTGTTGTATAATTATTCTTCCAGAAGTGTCTTGCAATAATTTATTAGGCATGATAAAAATGGGGTTGATGCCTAGTTGTTTAGTCAGGTCTATATGGTTTATTGTATCCATTGATAGAAAAATGGTGTAAAGTAAACGATAGATTGTTTCTGCTCTTTTGGTTATTAAGGTATCATCAAAAAGGTTCTTTTGTACCTGATCTAAAATCAAATTTTTAATCTTTTTATTGGTGATGCTAGCATAAGAATCGGCTACATCTACTGCATCTTCCAAGGTGTTTTTAGCTGCTAAATTCGTTACAAAGTTTCTCATTATATCATTTGAAGTAGTTGTATCCATCCTACTTAAAAAGTCATCAAGCTGATTATAAGCAGCAGCCATCTTGATAAACTTCTTGTAATAATCATAATGTACCCTATCCAATATGGCGTCGGAACGCTTTACCAACATACGCTCAAATATTCTTTTATATACCCCCAAATAACTACTGGTATATATTTCCTCCTCGCCCAATACGCACAAATAATATAACTCGGCAGGGTTTAGATTATCTATTTTTTTAAACCTAACTATCTCAGATTTTTCATCGTGCAAGGCATTTATTTCATCTATATAAACATCAACAGCCTTACCCCTAAGCTTTTCTACAAGGGTTTTATAAACAAGAGGAGTATCTCGGGATAACATCCTTTCGGCATACCCAATCTCTGTTTTAACCAAAAGTTTATAATATGCCTCATCATTTTCTATAGCATTGGCAATAGTATCCATAGAAATATCGCCTTTATACAAAAGGTCTAGAAAAGGAAAAAACATTCTGCCAGTATTCTTTTTTGCTAGGAGGCTAATGGTTTTAACCAAAGGATCTTGGCAGCTTCTTATTGAGTCACCAAACTCATTTGAAGATGATGCAAAATTGTATAAGTTTTCTTGATTTCTATATGCAAAAGCAGAGAGAATACTATCTACAAAATACACATTTGGATAAATATTCAGTATCCTAAGTATGTTATCTGGCTGCTGTTGGCACATTTTAAGCACGAGATTATCTCTGCAAACCTTGTAATCTATATCATTAGCAAAAGCAGGATTATTGAATAGTAAATTACTTATTTCTAGTGGATTTGCAATTATAACAGGACTTATTGATGATAACTTCTTCTTTAACTCCATTGCATTCTCAAATGCATAAATCAAATCAGCAATCTGTCGACCCTTTACCTTCCCTGCTTTGTAATCATAAGCATAATCGTTCAACAGATTCTCTATCGCTCTAAGCCATATAAACTTATCACTTTCTGTAAGTGTAGAATCTAATTCTACGTTTGCTTGCAGGTTATTTACATGAACTTTCAGGATTTTTGTAAGCCGATAATTTGTTGCGGAATCTGTAGTAGCATTAAAAACTGAATCGTTGGTTGTATTTAACCTGATTATTTTTTGCTTAGCATTATCAATATTAATATGAAATAGCTGACGCATTGCTGGCACTCTAGGCATTGGTATTTCTTCCTGCGCAGTTATTTTTATAGATAGTAAAATGAGCATCGTTAAGGTGAAGTATTGTCTAATCATACATTAATATGGTTACGAAAATACATAAAGGTTGTTATCCATCAAATGAAAACATTAAAAAGCGAGTCAAAAACATTCAATGATTAAGGTATGAACTTTCTTTCAATTCATTTTGAGAGAAGTATATTAGGTTGATTAATCTGCCTTTACCGCCTGTTCTCAAAGTTTAGCGTACACGCTTTATCGTTTAGTAGTTTATTATTTGGTTTAGCGTAGTCGTTTCTCCGTTTAGCGTGCCATTTATTTTACGAAACGTACCAGTCTGATGGGGTATAAATCAATGCAAAAACACTCACGCCAGTTAATTTTCCTTCCCCAAACAATAGTACTTTTAGGATAGTTGTATATTGCAGCGAAATTTTTTATATGAAGATAACAGAGCATATTGAGCAAGCAAAAGACACGCTCATCTCGTTTGAAGTATTGCCGCCATTGAAGGGAAAGACAATTAATAGCTTGTACGACCATCTCGATCCATTGATGGAATTTAAGCCTAGCTGGATAAATGTTACTTATCACCGTAGCGAAACCATGTTTAAAAAGAAGACAGATGGTACTTTCGAGAAGGTAGAAGTGAGGAAACGCCCTGGCACGGTGGGCATTTGCGCAGCCATCATGAACCATTATAAGATAGATGCGGTGCCGCATATTATCTGTGGCGGATTTACTATTAGGGAAACAGAAGATGCCCTGATAGATTTAGATTTTTTGGGGATTGATAATGTTTTGGTACTTAGGGGCGATGCTGCTAAGAATGAAGCAAGCTTTGAACCAGAAGTGGGTGGGCATAAACTTGGGATTGATTTATTGAAGCAAGTAGTAAACATGAACCACGGAATTTATGTGGATGATGACATAAAAAACGGTGGCAAAACAAAGTTTTGTGCGGGAGTAGCGGGCTATCCAGAAAAACATTTTGAAGCCCCAAACTTAGAGATAGACTTAAATAGATTGAAGGAAAAGGTTGATGCTGGTGCGGGATACATCATGACCCAAATGTTTTTTGATAATCAGAAGTTTTTTGACTTCGTAAAAACTTGTAGGGATATGGGCATTACTGTTCCTATCATTCCAGGTTTGAAACCTATTACCAACAAAAAACAATTGTCGGTTTTACCTAGAATTTTTCATGTAGATATACCTACTGAACTTAGCAATGCCATCATGAAAGCCAAGACAGATGCCGAATGCGAGCAGATTGGTACAGAATGGCTGATACAACAAAGCAAGGAATTGAAGAAGTTTGGCGTTCCCGTCTTGCATTATTATACCTTGGGTAAACCAAAAGTGATTTGGGATGTGGTGAAGGAATTGGTGTAGCACTCTGGGGTTAGTTTACAACCTATTACTTAATACTTATTACTCATTTATGTCAAAAGCATCTGCCACCTTTCTTGCAAAAAGTACTGTTAAGGCTCCCGATAAAGAGCATCGCCGAAAGATTAACTTTAATATTGGCAAGTACAACGCAACTGTTCCGCAGGGAAAGGAGCAGTTCAGCAACTTGATGCTAGCAAGGGAGCAAGCCAAGAACATAAAATGGAATGCAATTGAACACTTAGATAAGCACCTAGAGTCTTTTGAGAAAAAGATAACAGAAAGGGGAGCTAAGGTTTTATGGGCAACAGATGCGGCAGAGGCATTGAGTTATGTGGGGAAGATTTGCAAGGAAAAGAACTGCAAGTCTGTGGTTAAAAGTAAGAGTATGGTTACGGAGGAAATACACCTAAACCATTACCTCGAAACACTAGGAATAGAAAGTGTAGAAACTGATTTAGGAGAATATATTCAACAGTTGGATGGAGAAGCACCTTACCACATTGTTACACCAGCAATGCACAAAAACAAGGAAGATGTTGCCAAATTGTTTGCTGATAAACTAGGTACGCCAAGTAATTTAACACCCAAAGAACTAACGCTTGTTGCACGGGAGAAGCTGCGTGATAAATACATCCAAGCCGAGGTAGGTGTTACAGGTGCAAACTTTATTATTGCTGATATTGGTGGTGTTGCAGTAACAGAGAATGAGGGTAATGCAAGGTTAAGTTGCGCCTTCCCTAAAACGCATATTGTTATTGTAGGCATCGAAAAGGTAATTCCTAACCTTACTGACCTCGCCTTGTTCTGGCCGCTATTATCCACTTTTGGTACAGGGCAAAAGGTTACGGTTTACAATTCTATCATCACAGGGCCAAGGCAAACCAATGAAACAGATGGCCCTGAAGAAATGTATGTGATACTATTGGATAATGGCAGAACTAATCTGCTAAAGAATCCTAAAACAAGAGAATCCCTCTATTGCATCCGTTGTGGGGCGTGCCTCAATGCCTGCCCTATCTATAAAAACATTGGTGGGCATAGTTATGATGTTACCTACAGCGGCCCAATAGGCAGTGTAATTACTCCGCACCTAAGCGGCATGCAGGAATATAAACACCTTAGCAATGCCTCTTCATTGTGCGGAAACTGCACCGAGGTTTGTCCGGTGCGCATTAATATTCATGAGATTCTATTGGAAAATAGGCACGAGGCTGTAACTACAGGATTAGGAAGTATATCGGAAAGGGTTGCTTGGAAGGTATGGCGTATGGCAAGTATGAGTAGGATGTTGATGAACTCAGGCAGTGGAAAGATGAAGAATTGGGTGGTAAACAGAACATTTGAGGCATGGACAGCACATAGAAGTGATTTAGATTTTAGCCAAAAGACTTTCAACGAACTTTGGGAAGAACAGTTGGAAAAGAAGAGTTAGTGCTATATTTATGTTTTCAATTAAAAAGTTAGGTTTATGAAACGAGAGATTATTCAAAAAACATTCGCTAGCGAGCAAGATTATCTCTTGTTTGAAGAGAAAAGCGAATTGAAACACGAACTTTTTAATGGAAACTTAATTACCATGAGCGGCGTATCAACAGATCACAACGAAATTACAGGAGTTATTTATATTCTATTGAAAACACTCTTGAAGGGTACAGACTATCGTATTTTTATTGAGTCTGTAAAGGTTAAAACCCCATTGGGTAACTTCTTTTACCCCGATGTGATGGTTTGCCATCCCAATCCTGAAAAATACTTTAGTACAGAGCCTATTGTTATTGTAGAAGTGCTTGCTGAAAGCACCCGTAAATATGATGTGGTAGATAAGTTTATCCAATACCAAAAGATTGAAAGCTTGTACTACTACTTGTGTATTGACCCCGAGCAGCAATTTGTTTTGTTTTACACAAAAGATTCAGGTGGTGAATGGCAGTTGGCAACCTTCATTAAAGAAGAAGATATAATCAATTTAACCAATCTAAATATCAGCTTTAGCTCAAAGCAAATTTACAAACCCGAATAAGCCGTGCTACTATATACTTCCGCTGTTACGCCCCGTATTCAATATGCCATCGGGTTTGTTGAAAGTGTTATTGGGCAGCAGATTTCTATTACCACCAGTAAGGAAGAATTTGCACAGTGGGAGACTACCAAAATAAACTATAGTGCTGATAAGATTGCCGATAAAGAATACCGTATTCATCCTCATTCCTTATTATTTCAGGATAACATTACACAACAAAACATTTCGGTTACTCGATGCCGAAACAATCCCTGCTTTTTTAGTACCGAAAATAATAGTCATGGCTTCGATGTGTTTGCTGCCATCTTCTACCTGATTAGTCGTTACGAAGAATACCTTCTTCACGAAAAAGATAGCTATGGTCGCTATGCTTACACCAATTCAATCGCCTACAAAAACAATTTTCTTAATAAACCTTTAGTCAATATTTGGATAAAGGATTTGCTTTCTCGACTTACTCCTTATGCCTTACGCCTTAAGCCTTTCACTTTTCTTCCCACCTACGACATAGATATTGCGTATGCCTACAACCATCAGCCACTTATTAAAAATATAGGAGGCTTTTTCAAGGATTTAATTAAGGGGGATATTGAGAAAGTAATCGAACGTGCAAACGTTTATAGTGGTGCAAGGAAAGACCCATTTGACACTTATGCGTGGCTAGACGGGCTTCATAAACAATATAACCTTGCGCCCATTTACTTTTTCTTATTAGCCAAGAATAAACGTATTTATGATAAAAATATCCCCCCTTCTTCCAAAGCGATGCAGCAATTGGTGAAGGGACATGCAGAAAAATACACAGTAGGCATCCATCCTTCGTGGCAAAGTGGGGATAAGGAAACATTGGTAGGAGAGGAGATAAAGTCACTTAAAAAGATTACTAAGCACCCTTGCACCCTCAGCCGCCAGCACTATATACGGCTTACGTTGCCAGAAACTTATCAAATCTTAACTAAGAATGGTATTACGGACGATTATTCAATGGGTTATGGCAGCATCAATGGTTTCAGGGCATCGGTTGCATCTCCATTTTATTGGTATGATTTAGAAAATGACAAAGCAACCAATCTATTAATACACCCTTATTGTTTTATGGAAGCCAATTCTTTCTTCGAGCAGCACCTTTCTGCCGAGGAAGCAGGCGGAGAATTGCAGTATTACTACGATACAGTAAAAGAAGTGGGGGGACAGTTAATTACCATCTTCCACAATCATTTTCTAACGGAACAACCGCAATGGAAACCTTGGCGAGAGATGTATTGGAGGTTTTTACAAAACAATTAACTCAAACAGCTTCTAAGAATATTGTGCAATACCATAGCCTTTTATTGGCTAAAAGCCGCCGCCGCACATAACTCCCCGTCAGTAGTCATACATAACCCTCTTCAGGCATTGGCATTGCCCCTATTTGTTCGAGAACGTGAAATCCGTAGCCGCGCTCAGCACGCTCGAGCCATCTGCGTCGTTGGCAAAGCAATAAACATTGTAGAGCGTACCAACTGTGAGGTTGCCAAACGTTTTTTTCCTTGTCTTGGTGGCGTTCAGGTATATCTTGGGGTTGGTGCCAGCAGGCAGTGTTAGCACCCCATTGGCAAATACGAAGCCGGCGGGCAGCGTGCCAGCCTCTACCTAGCTAAAACACTACTTTGGGTAGTACCTAAATTGCCTATCCTGTGAAAAGGATTGCCCATCCTGTGAAGAGGATTGCCCATCCTGTGAAAGGGATTGCCCATCCTGTGAAGAGGATTGTCCATCCTGTGAAAAGGATTGTCCATCCTGTGAAGAGGATTGTCCATCCTGTGAAGAGGATTGCCCATCCTGTGAAAAGGATTGCCCATCCTGTGAAGAGGATTGTCCATCCTGTGAAGAGGATTGCCCATCCTGTGAAGAGGATTGCCCATCCTGTGAAGAGGATTGCCCATCCTGTGAAAGGGTGACCCCTCCTGAAATTACTTGACAGTTTTTGGTGTTAATT